>DATHHZ010000306.1:0-3201 GCA_035316965.1 Burkholderiales bacterium
CGGTGGACATGCATCCCGGCGGGAGCGGCGGCACGATCGCGACCACGGCCTTCTCGCCCGTCGCGGCCTCGGCGGCATCGGCTTCGCGCAGGAGCTTCAGGTCGTAGCCGTAGGCGGGAAAGCTCGGGCTGCCGAGCTTGATGGGCGTCTTTTCCACGCCGGGAACGGAGGACAGGATCGGCCAGCCCGTCTCGGTCTGCCAGTAGTGATCGATCACGGGTTTCTCGAGCGCCTCCGCGATCCATGCGTGCGTCGGCTCGTCGAGCGGCTCGCCCGCGAGGAAGAGGTGTTTGAGCGAACCGAGGTCGTATTTGCGCAGGAAGGCGGGATCGTGCTTCTTCAGCACCCGGATCGCGGTCGGCGCGGAGAACATCACGTTCACCTTGTGGTCCTGCACGATCTTCCACCAGATCCCGGCGTCGGGCCGGACCGGAACGCCCTCGTAAAGGATGGTGGTCATGCCCGCGATCAACGGCCCGTAGATGATGTAGGAATGTCCCACCACCCAGCCGATGTCCGAGGTGGTGAACATCGTCTCCCCCGCGCCGCCGCAGTAGATGTGCTTCATCGATGCCGCGAGCGCGACCGCGTAGCCGCCGACGTCGCGCTGCACGCCCTTGGGCATGCCGGTCGTGCCCGACGTATACAGGATGTAGGACGGCTCGTTCGATTCGAGCCAGACGACCGGCACTTTTGCGTCCATGTGCTCCGCGCGCAGCTCGGCGTAATCCAGATCGCGCCCGGCAACGACCTGAATCGATCTATCCAGCCCGCGCCGGAAAATGACGACCTTGCGGGGCGGGTGCTTCGCCAGCCTGATCGACTCGTCCACCAGCGCCTTGTAGGTCACCACCTTCCCCATGCGGCTGCCGCCGTCGGCGGTGACCATGAGCTTCGGCCGCGCGTCGTCGATGCGCGCAGCGAGGCTCGCGGCGGCGAATCCGCCGAACACCACCGAGTGGATCGCGCCTATCCTCGCGCACGCGAGAATGACGAAGACCGCTTCCGGGATCATGGGCATGTAGACGATCACCCGGTCGCCTTTGCCGACCCCGAGCGATCGCATCATCGCCGCCGCGCGCTGCACTTCGAGGTGGAGCTCGCGGTAGCTGAAGCTCCGCTCCTCGCCGGTTTCGGTGGAGATATAGGCGAGCGCTCTTTGGTCCCGGCGCGCTGCCAGGTGCCGGTCGATCGCGTTGTAGCAGAGGTTGGTTTCTCCTCCGACGAACCATCGGGCGAACGGCGGCCGGCGATAGTCGAGCACTTTCTCGGGCGGCCTCTCCCAGTGCACGAGCTTCGCCTGCTCCGCCCAGAAACCTTCCTTGTCTTCGATGGATCGCCGATGGAATTCGCGGTAAGTCGTCATCGGGCAAGCCCTTGCGGCGCTACTTCAGATGGTTCCTGAGCGCCTGGGTGATCTTGTCCAGCGGAAGCTCGACATTGAGGCGCCGGCACACGGCCAGAAGGAAAGGGAGCATTCGCCGCAGCATTTCGCTGGCCGCGTCGCCGAGCTGCTGCGCATCGGCGTGCTCGATGACCTGCACCGCCCGGTCGATGTCGCTCGGCAAGGTCGCGGGCTTCAGCGGACTCACTTCCTCCTGGTCGACCGTGCGCTGGGCCTTGCGGCTCGCCGCATCCTGCAGGCGCTGCAGCGCCATCTTCATGAGGTCCTCGATCGAGGAAGCCGAGTCCACGTCGAGGGCCGCGAGGCCGATGCTCGTGCGGATCTTGAGCACTTGGTCGCGGTAGGTGACCTGCGCCTTGTCCAGCTGATCGTGCATGCGGCGCGCAAAGGCGAGCGCCTGCTGCGAGGAGGTCCCCGGGAAGATCAAGGCAAAAGTCGCCTCCGCGGTGCGTCCCATCGAATCCTCCGCGCGCAGCGTTCCCATCACGAGCTTGGCGATTCTCGCCAGCAGCTGGTCGGCAACGTTCTTCCCGACTTTCTGGGTGATTTCGCCATAGCTGTCCATCCGGAAGGTCAGGACGGCAAGCGGCCCGCCGTGCCGCCTCGCGTGGGAGTAATGCTTGCCGCCTTCGATGGCGAGGTAGTGCGGCGTGAAGGCCCCCGTGACCGGGTCGCGGGTGACGGTCTGATCGAGCGCCTCCTTGTTGACGACCAGCTGCTGCTTCGCCTCGACCAGGTGCAGGAGATTATCGATGCGCGAAAGGATCTCCGTGCCGTCGGTGGTCTTGGTGATGAAGTCGTTCGCTCCGGCCGCGCGCGCGCGCTGCTTGGTGGAGTCCTCCTCGTCTCCGGAGATCACGATCACCGGCATGGAGCGAATCCGCGGCTCCTCGGACTGGCGGATGCGCTCGAGGAGCGCGAAGCCGTCAAGCACCGGCATCTGGATGTCGGAGAACACCACCACGATGGAGGGGTCGGTCGTGATCGCCTGCCAGCCGGCCTCGCCGTTCGCCTCCTCCCGGACCTCGAAGCTCTTGCGTATCAGGCGCGCGAGCGTGGTGCGGACGATCCTGGAATCGTCCACCACAAGCACGCACTGCTTCGGGATCTGGGTGGACACGGAGCCGGGATTCGAGCTCACGTCAGGCCGCCATATCGACGACGATGCGTCCCCTGGCCGCGCCCTTCAGCAGACCGTCGAACGCCCGCGGGAGCTCGTCGAACGGGATGGTTCGCGTCATCTCCTTCAGGTGCGCCGGGCGCATGTCCCCGGCGAGCCGACGCCAGACCTCGAGGCGCAGGGGCATGGGCGTGGCCCCGGAGTCGATCCCCAGAAGGCTCACCCCCCGCAGGATGAAGGGCGCTACCGAGGTATTCAGATTCATGCTCGCCGCGAGGCCGATCGAAGCGATGGTTCCGCCCGGCATCATCGTGCTCGCCATCCAAGCGAGCACTTCTCCGCCGAGGTTGTCCACGGCCCCGGCCCAGCTCGCCTTGTCGAGCGGCTTGATTTTCGAAAGATCGAGGCTTTTTCTGGACATCACTTCCTGCGCCCCGAGCCCCTTGAGATAGTCGGATTCGTTCTCCTTGCCGGTCAGCGCCACCACGCGATAGCCCAGTCGCGACAGGATGTCGATCGCGATCGATCCCACGCCGCCGGTCGCGCCGCTCACGATCACCGGACCCTTGGCGGGCGCGAGGCCGTTCGCCTCCATGCGCACGACCGCGAGACCCGCGGTGTACCCGGCCGTTCCCTGGGCCATCGCTTCGAAAAGATTCATTCCCTTCGGCATGGG
>DATHHZ010000307.1:0-6785 GCA_035316965.1 Burkholderiales bacterium
GCTCGAGCGCGACGACGCTCCCAAAATTGTGCCGCGGACTCGCGCTCTACCCGCAGGAGCTCGTCAACGTGCGCGTGGCCAAGGGCTTCGACTGGCAGAAGCAGCCGGCGGTCGCAAAGGCGAAACGCGAGGCCGAGCGCGCCCTCGGCAACAACGGACGGGTGCTGCTGCGTCCGTCGGGCACGGAGCCCGTGCTGCGCGTCATGGTGGAAGGCAAGGACGACGCAGAAGTGCGCCGCCTTGCCAGAATGATCGCCGAAACCGTGCAAGAGGTAGCCTAGTTTCGCCGGATGATCGCGCTGCTGCAGCGTGCCTCGTCCGCTCAAGATCCTGACCTCGCAACATCTGCAAGACTCTGAATTTTCCAGCGTTTTCGGTTGACCCTCACGGCGATCCGGCGGTAGAATCTTCCCCTTTTTGGCTCTCCCGGAACGGGATGCGCGCGAGGCTCGTAGCAGGCAACTGGAAGATGCACGGCAGCCTCGCAGCGAACGCACGGCTGCTGGACGCGCTCAAGGCGGGCCTTCCGCAAGCCGATGGTCTCGGTTACGCGGTGTGCGCGCCGTTTCCATACCTCCCGCAAGTCTCGGAGGCGCTGTCGGGCAGCCGGATTGCCTGGGGTGCGCAGAACGTTTCCGAGTACGACTCCGGACCCTACACGGGAGAGGTGTCGGGAGCGATGCTCAAGGAGTTCGGCTGCCGTTTCGCGATCGTCGGCCATTCGGAGCGGCGCGGCCTCTGCGGGGAGGACGATAGTAGAGTCGCGGCGAAATTCGTTGCGGCCCAGCGCGCCGGATTAGAGCCCATTCTGTGCGTAGGGGAAACCTTGGAGCAGCGCGAGCGCGGCGAGACGGAAAACGTGGTCGGGCGTCAGCTCGATGCGGTGCTCGACCTCGCCGAGGTCGCCGCGCTTGCGAACGCCGTGCTCGCGTACGAACCGGTCTGGGCGATCGGCACGGGCAGGAACGCGACACCGCAACAGGCCCAGGACGTGCACGCATTCATCCGCACGCGGATCGGAGCGAGGGACAGGGCACTGGCCGGCAACGTGACGATCCTGTACGGCGGCAGCGTCAAGCCAATCAATGCCCCCGAGCTGTTCGCGATGCCCGACGTCGACGGCGGGTTGATCGGCGGGGCTTCGCTCGCGGCGGAGGACTTCATCGCGATCTGCGCCGCGGCGCGGAGATAACTCTGGAGAATGCAATATGGATTTCTGGTTCACGCTGATCCTCGTCGTCGACGTCATCGTCGCGCTCTGCATCATCGGACTCGTCCTGCTCCAGCACGGCAAGGGAGCGGATGTAGGCGCAGCTTTCGGAAGCGGCGCCTCGGGAAGCCTGTTCGGCGCAAGCGGCTCGGCCAATTTTCTTTCTCGCACGACGGCCGTCCTCGCAGTCGTTTTCTTCCTCACGACTTTCGTGCTCGCCTACCTTGCCTCGAACAAGCCGCGTGTGGGCGGAGGCGTGATGGATGCGGTCAAGGAACAGCCGCAGCCGACGCAGCAAGCGCCCGCGTCCCAGACGACGCCCGACGCGGCGAAGGCGTCCGACGCGGCGAAATCGAAAGCAAACGAGGTGCCGAAGTAGTAAAATCGAACGCTTTGAGGGCGGGCTCGTTTCCGACACGACGACGCTTCAAGCCCAATCACGCCGACGTGGTGAAATTGGTAGACACGCCGTCTTGAGGGGGCGGTGGCGAAAGCTGTGAGAGTTCGAGTCTCTCCGTCGGCACCAGGCAAAGGGGGACTTGGATCGGAAGCGGGGGACTTCCGGCCCAAGTCCTCTATTTTGAGAGGGGTATGGTTTCTGTGAGAGCGAGCGTGCGAGTGCGAGCCACCGGCACGGCGTCCTACTCTCAAGTCCTGGGCTGACCCGTGCTCGCAAACTACTTTCCCATCCTGCTGTTCATCGTGATCGCTCTTGTTTTCGGCGGTCTCATGATCGCCGCGGGCACGCTGCTCGGGCCGCACCATCCCGACAGCGAAAAGCTATCCCCGTACGAATGCGGATTCGAGGCGTTCGAGGACGCACGCATGAAGTTCGACGTGCGTTACTACCTGGTTGCGATCCTGTTCATTTTGTTCGATCTGGAGATCGCGTTTCTCTTCCCCTGGGCGGTGACGCTCAAAGAGATCGGGAGCCTCGGCTTCTGGTCGATGATGATCTTCCTCGCCATTCTCGTCGTGGGCTTCGTCTACGAATGGATGAAGGGAGCGTTGGAGTGGGAATAGACAAACCGAAGGTGAGTTATGGGTATTGAAGGAGTTTTCGAAGAAGGATTCACGACGACCTCGCTGGACAAGCTCATCAACTGGACGCGCACCGGGTCGCTGTGGCCGATGACGTTCGGCCTGGCGTGCTGTGCCGTCGAGATGATGCACGCGGGCGCTGCGCGCTACGACCTCGATCGCTTCGGAATCGTATTCCGCCCCAGCCCGAGACAGTCCGACGTCATGATCGTCGCGGGGACTCTGTGCAACAAGATGGCGCCGGCGCTTCGCAAGGTGTATGACCAGATGGCCGAACCGCGCTGGGTGATTTCGATGGGCTCCTGCGCGAACGGCGGCGGCTACTACCATTACTCGTACTCGGTGGTGCGCGGCTGTGACCGCATCGTGCCGGTGGACATCTACGTGCCGGGCTGCCCGCCGACGGCGGAGGCGCTGCTCTACGGCATCGTTCAATTGCAGAACAAGATCAAGCGCACCAACACGATCGCGCGATAGGGCATGGCCGTAAAACTCGAACAACTGAAGAGCGCGCTCATCTTGGCGCTCGGCGGGAAGATCGTCAGCCTGAGCGAAGCTCTGGGCGAGCTGACGGCGGTGGTCGAGGCGAAAGACTATGCCGGGGCGGCGCGATGGTTGCGCGACGACCCGGCGGTGCGCTTCGAGGAGCTGATCGATCTGTGCGGAGTGGATTACTCGGGCTTCGGCGAAGGTAGCTGGAAAGGACGCCGCTTCGCGGTCGTGTCACACCTGCTTTCCCTCGAGCACAACTGGCGGCTGCGGCTGCGCGTGTTCGCGTCGCGGGACGACTTCCCGGTGGTGGACTCCCTCACCGGCGTATGGCCCAACGCCGACTGGTACGAGCGCGAGGCATTCGACCTGTTCGGCATCATGTTTACCGGGCACGCCGATCTGCGGCGCATCCTCACCGATTATGGCTTCATCGGCCACCCGTTCCGCAAGGATTTCCCCCTCTCGGGCAACGTCGAGATGCGCTACGACCCGGAGCAGAAACGCGTCATCTACCAGCCAGTGACGATCGAACCCCGCGAGATCACGCCGCGCGTCATTCGCGAGGACGAGTACGGCGACCTGGGAACCCCGCGCTGATCCATGGCGGAAATCCGGAACTACACTCTCAACTTCGGTCCGCAGCATCCGGCGGCCCACGGCGTGCTGCGGCTGGTGCTGGAACTGGACGGCGAGGTGATCATGCGCGCCGATCCGCATATCGGTCTGCTGCACCGCGCGACCGAGAAGCTCGCGGAGCACAAGACCTATATTCAGGCGCTGCCCTACATGGACCGTCTGGATTACGTCTCGATGATGTGCAACGAGCACGCCTACTGCGTGGTGATCGAGCGCCTGCTGGGCCTGGAAGTCCCGATCCGCGCCCAGTACATCCGCGTGATGTTCGACGAGATCACTCGCATCCTGAACCACCTGCTCTGGCTCGGGGCACACGGTTTGGACATCGGAGCGATGACGGTCTTTCTCTACTGCTTCCGCGAGCGCGAAGACCTGATGGACTGTTACGAAGCGGTGTCCGGCGCCCGCATGCACGCCGCCTACTATCGGCCCGGCGGGGTGTACCGCGACCTGCCCGAGACGATGCCCCAGTACCGGGTTTCGATGTACAAGAACGCAAGCGCGCTTAAGAAGCTGAACGAGAACCGCCAGGGCACGCTGCTCGACTTCATCGAGGACTTCACCCGCCGCTTCCCGAAGTACGTGGACGAGTACGAGACGCTGCTCACCGACAATCGTATCTGGAAGCAGAGGACCGTGAACATCGGCGCCGTGTCGCCGGAACGAGCGCTCGCGCTCGGCTTCACCGGGCCGATGCTGCGCGGTTCGGGGGTCGAATGGGACCTAAGGAAGAAGCAGCCCTACGCGGTCTACGATCAAGTCGATTTCGACATCCCGGTAGGCGTGAACGGCGACTGCTACGACCGATATCTGGTACGCATCGAAGAGATGCGCCAATCGAACCGCATCATCAGGCAGTGCATCGACTGGTTGCGCAAGAACCCCGGGCCGGTGATTACCGACAACCACAAGGTGGCGCCCCCTTCGCGCGTC
This sequence comes from Burkholderiales bacterium, assembly GCA_035316965.1. Lineage (GTDB taxonomy): Bacteria > Pseudomonadota > Gammaproteobacteria > Burkholderiales > SG8-39 > VBDM01. The sequence goes on from DATHHZ010000307.1 coordinate 4,313, forward strand.
GAGATGAAGAGCAACATGGAGGAGCTGATCCACCACTTCAAGCTCTTCAGCGAGGGCTTCCACGTGCCGCCCGGCGAAGCCTACGCCGCGGTCGAGGCCCCCAAGGGGGAATTCGGCGTCTACCTCGTTTCCGACGGCGCGAATAAGCCCTGGCGCATGAAGATCAGGGCTCCGAGTTTTCCGCACCTCGCCTCGCTCAACGAGATGGCGAAGGGCCACATGCTCGCCGACGTGGTGGCGATCATCGGCACCCAGGACATCGTGTTTGGCGAAATCGACCGCTGATGCTCAACCCCGACGCACTGAAGAAAATCGACCAGGCGATTGCCAAGTATCCGCCCGGGCAGAAGCAATCGGCGGTGATGGCTGCGCTCACCGTCGCACAGGACGAAAAGGGCCATCTCTCGCCACAAGTCATGGACTTCGTGGCCGGCTACCTCGGCATGCCGCCGATCGTCGTCTACGAGGTGGCGAGCTTCTACGCGATGTACGACCTGAAGCCGGTCGGAAGGCACAAGCTGTGCATCTGCACCAACCTCCCGTGCGCGCTCTCCGGCGCGGAAGCCGCCGCGCAACACCTGAAGAAGAAGCTCGGAATCGACTGGAACGAGACGACCGCGGACGGGCGCTTCACGCTGAAAGAGGGCGAGTGCTTCGGCGCCTGCGGCGACGCCCCGGTCATGCTCCTCAACAACAAGAAAATGCTGTCCTTCATGACCCCGGAGAAAATCGACCAGTGGATCGCGGAGGCCAAGTAAATGCTGGATTACGGTCCTGACGCGATCCTCCTGACAGGCCTCGACGGCGACAACTGGAGGCTCGAAGACTACGTCAAGCGCGGCGGGTACTTCGCGCTGAAGAAGATCCTCGCCGAGAAGACGCCGCCGGAAACTCTCATCGCGGAAATGAAAAAATCCGCGCTGCGCGGGCGCGGCGGGGCGGGTTTTCCGACGGGCCTCAAGTGGAGCTTCATGCCGCGCCAGTTTCCGGGCGCGAAGTACCTGGTGTGCAACTCCGACGAGGGCGAGCCAGGGACCTTCAAGGACCGCGACATCCTGCGCTACAACCCTCATATCGTCATCGAAGGCATGGCGATCGCCGCTTACGCGATGGGGGCCGGTGCGGGCTACAACTACATTCACGGGGAGATCTGGGACATCTACGAGCGCTGCGAGGAAGCCCTCGCCGAAACGCGTGCCGCGGGATTCATCGGCAAGGACATCCTCGGCAGCGGATTTTCGTTCGAACTGTACAACCATCACGGCTACGGCGCCTACATCTGCGGCGAGGAGACCGCGCTGCTGGAGTCTCTCGAAGGCAAGAAGGGCCTGCCGCGATTCAAGCCGCCGTTTCCCGCGAGCTTCGGCCTCTACGGCAAGCCGACGACGATCAACAATACCGAAACCTTTGCCGCGGTGCCTTGGATCGTCAACCACGGCGCGGAGGCGTTCCTCGCGCTCGGGCGGCCGAACAACGGCGGCACGAAGATCTTCTCCGTGACGGGACACGTCGCGCGGCCCGGCAACTACGAAGTGAACCTCGGCACGCCGTTTGCGAAGCTGCTCGATTTGGCCGGCGGAATGCGGGACGGGCGCAAGCTCAAGGCAGTGATCCCAGGCGGCTCGTCGATGCCGGTCATTCCCGCTGAGGTCATGATGCGCACCGACATGGACTACGACTCAATCGCCAAAGCCGGCTCGATGCTGGGCTCCGGGGCGGTGATCGTCATGGATGAAACCACCTGCATGGTCAAAGCCCTCGAGCGCCTGTCGTATTTTTACTTCGAGGAATCCTGCGGCCAGTGCACGCCCTGCCGCGAAGGCACAGGGTGGCTGTACCGGATGGTGAACAGGATCGAGCACGGCAAAGGGAGAAATGAAGATCTCGACCTTCTCACTAACGTCGCCGACAACATCGCCGGGCGCACCATCTGCGCGCTGGGCGATGCGGCGGCGTTGCCGGTGAAGAGCTTCATCCAGCACTTTCGCAGCGAATTCCAATATCACATCGACCACAAGCGCTGCATGGTGACGGTTCCCGGATACTCCACCGCGCCCAGCGTTCCCGTGCGGCAGGCGGCCTAGTGAAAGAGGACGTTGCGATGCACTTCGTGAAGATTATCCATGGCCTCGGCGGCACGCATCGCAACGTCCCAAACGTAGGGGAGCACGAGGGGACATGTCCCCTCGTGTCGTGAACCAGCCCATGCCCAAGCTCACGGTCGACGGCAGGCAAACCGAGGTCCGCCACGGCGCCACCGTGATGGAGGCGGCGAACGGCTTGGGGATCTACATCCCACATTTCTGTTACCACAAGAAGCTCTCGATCGCCGCCAACTGCCGGATGTGCCTGGTGGAGATCGAAAAAGCGCCGAAACCCCAGCCTGCCTGCGCCACGCCGGCCACGGAGGGCATGAAGGTGTTCACGCGCTCGGACTACGCGAGGCAGGCGCAGGACGGCGTGATGGAATTCC
>DATHHZ010000308.1:0-8367 GCA_035316965.1 Burkholderiales bacterium
GGGCATCTACAAGTTCTGATCCGCGAAGCGCGGGCCGGCCGGGGGACCCTCAGTCCTTCGGCGGGCCGCGCGCGAGCGCGTCGCGCCGCACGATCTCCTCGACCATGGCGCGGAAGCGGCGCTCGACGATCCTGCGCACCATCGGCATGCCGAACAAAGGGGGCACGGAGAATTCAGGTATGAAGCGTCCGACGTAGTCGAGCTTCACTCCCGCATCTGACGCCTTGAGCTCGTAGTGGGTCTCCAGATCCCGGATGTTTCCGGAGATCCGGCGCGCGTCGATCCGGCGACGCGGCTCTTCTACGACTTCGAGCACCACGTCGACAGGCTGCCGGTAGAAGAAGAATCCGAACTCGCCCTTCTGCTCCACCAGGACGCGGTTGGCGTCGCGCGACACGACGCGCGAGCTCTTCATGTCCGGGATGAATTGGGCGAGATTGTCGTAATCCGAGAGCACTTCCCAGGCGATTCGCGCATCGACCTGCATCAGGGCCGATGCGTTGACCGTGATGTACTCTCCTTGCCGCGCGATCCGGGTCTCGATCGCCTCGCCGGCGGCGGCGCGCACGAGGCCCGGCGCGAGGGCGAACGTGAAGAGCGTGAAGAAGAGAGCGCTGCCTGAGCGGACCGGGTTCACGGACATGCGAACAGCATGCCGCAACCGCATATTCCGCCGCAAGCTTCGCAGAATTACCGGGCGCCGACGCCCAGCCGCTGCGGCAGGGCGAGGATCGCGTCGCGATTGGTGCTGGAGATCGTGAGCGCGGCGGCCTCGCGCCAGGGCAGCCATTTGTAGCTCAGGTGCTCCGCGGGGTCGAGCGTGACGGGAAGCGGCTCGGGTACCGCCATGCTGAACACGTGCTCGAGGTTGTGCGTGACCCCCGGAGCGTAGCGGCTGCGGTGCTTCTTGAAGATCTCGAAGCGGTTCTCGATGCCCCAGTCGCGCAGATCGTAGCGGGTCGCGTCCAGGCCGGTTTCCTCGCGCACCTCGCGGATCGCCGCGTCGCGAAGGGGCTCCGACTCGTGGGCGACGCTGCCCGTGACCGACTGCCAGAAACCCCGCCAGCCGGCGCGCTCCATCATCAGCACCTGCAGGTCCGGGGTGTGGATCACCACCAGCACCGAGCGGGGAATTTTGTAAACAGTAGTCATGGGGCGGCGGGCCGGGAATAATAGTGCAAAAGGAGGGTCCATGAACGACCGGATCGCGCGAGGCCTCTTGCTCGCCGTCACCGCTGCCGCGCTATGCGGCGACGCACGCGCCCAGGACAAATGGCCGTCGCGCCCGGTGCGCCTCGTCTCGACCTCGGTCGCCGGCGGCAACATCGACGTCATGTGCCGCATCATCGCGGAGAAGCTCTCGGTCCGGCTCGGGCAACCGGTGGTGGTGGACAACAAGCCGGGCGCGGCGACCGTGCTGGGCACGGCCGAAGCCGCGAAAGCGCCGCCCGACGGCTACACCTTCCTCATCACCATCATGAGCTCGATGGTGGGAAACCGCGTGCTGCGCGCGAATCTCCCCTACGATCCGGTGAAGGACTTCGAGCCGGTGACCCAGATCAGCACCGGGAACGTGCTCCTCGTCGGGCCGGCGAGCGCGCCCTACCGGGACCTGAAAGGCTTCGTCGAATGGGCGAAGAAGCTCGGGCGGCCGGTCAGCTACGGCTCGATCGGCGTGGGCACCTCGCTGCACCTCTTCGGCGTGATCCTGGAGAAGGAGTACGGCGTGCCGCTCAATCACGTCCCCTACAAGGGCGAGGTGCAGGCGACCACGGACGTGATGAACGGCACGCTGGATGTCGCCTGGGCGAGCATCCTGATCGCGAAACCCCTCGCCTCCGCAGGGAAAGTCCGCGCGCTCGCGATCACCGGCCCGAAGCGCTTCGTCGCCTGGCCGGAGCTTCGGACCTTCGCCGAGCAGGGTTTCCCCGGATTCGAGATGCCCGTCTGGGGCGGCGCTTACCTGCCCGCGGGAACGCCCAGGCCCATCGTCGAGCGGCTCTCGCGCGAGATCGTGGAAGTCCTGAGAATGCCCGAGGTCTCCGAGCGCCTGATCGCGATGGGGCAGCTGCCGATCGGCAACACGCCCGAGGAATTCGCCGAGAACTACCGCAGGGATTTTCCGCGATGGGAGGCGCTCATCAAGGCCTCGGGCGCGAAGGTGGAGTGATGCTGAGCGCGGGAAAAAACCGCACGCTGACGCAGGTCGGCGCGGGCACGCCGATGGGCGAACTCTTGCGCCGCTACTGGCATCCGCTCGCCGCGGTGAGCGAATTCGACAAGAACGCGGTCAAGCCCGTGCGCATCCTGGGCGAGGACCTGGTGCTTTACAAGGACCTCTCGGGAACATACGGCCTGATCGCGCGGCATTGCAGGCACCGCGCGGCGGACCTCGCCTACGGCTACGTCGAGCAATGCGGGCTGCGCTGCCATTACCACGGCTGGACGTACGACGAGAAGGGGCTCTGCATCGCGCAGCCTTTCGAGGAGAAGTTCGACCCGCAGGAGCGCCTCAAGAAAAGTATCCGCACCACCGCCTACCCGGTGCAGGAAAAAGCCGGGCTCCTGTGGGCCTATCTCGGCCCGCAGCCCGCGCCGCTCCTGCCCGATTGGGAGCCGTTCTCGTGGAAAAACGGTTTCGTGCAGATCGTGTTCGCTGAAGTGCCGTGCAACTGGCTCCAGGCGCAGGAGAACTCGATCGACCCGGTGCATTTCGAATGGATGCACGAGAACTGGAGCCTGCGCCTGAAGGGCGGCACCGGCCCCTACGCGCCGGCGCATCTGAAGATCGGCTTCGACGAATTCGAGTACGGCTTCGTCTACAAGCGCGTGCGCGAAGGCGCGGACGAAGCCGATCCCCTGTGGACGACGGGCCGCGTGTGCCTGTGGCCGAACGGTTTTTTTCTCGGCGAGCACTTCGAGTGGCGCGTTCCGGTGGACGACGAGAACATGCTCTCCGTGACCTGGTCGTTCATCCGCGTGCCGAAGGAGGCCGAGCCCTACGAGCAGAAGAGCGTCCCCGCGTGGACTGCGCCAATCAGGGACCCGCAGACCGGGCGCTGGATCACGAGCCACGTCATCAACCAGGACATCGTCGCCTGGGTCGGCCAGGGGCGCATCGCCGACCGCACGAAGGAGAACCTCGGCGCGAGCGACCGCGGGATCTCGCTCATCCGCAAGCAGCTCTTCAAGGACCTGGCCGCCGTTGCCGCGGGCAAGGACCCGAAAGGCCTGATCCGCGACGCCAAGGCGAACCGGCAGGTCGAGCTGCCCAACATCGGGAGGAAGCTCTACACCGAGGGCATGACGCTGGCGCAGTATCGAGAGCACCCGTTCTGGAGCAAGCTGCTCCAGGACTTCAGGTGGCACTACGGCCAGCCCGAAGAAGTCAGGCGCGAGTTCCGCGAAGCAATGGGTTTGGAAGCGGAGAGCTCACTTCGTTAAGCGATGGGCGAGGTAAAATTTCGGGATGGCTGATTGTTGCGAAGACAAGGCATGCGCGGTTGACGCATTGCGGGAGCGCCAAAGCTCGACGCTGAAGACCGTTCTCGGCATCAACGCCGTCATGTTTGCGGTCGAATTCGCGGCGGGCCTTGTTGCCGCCTCCGGCGCGCCGGCAAGACCAATATCTTGTCCGCCCATCGCATAGCATGAACTCAAAGGCGAACAGTCACTACAGAGAGGGTCAAATCAAACGAATGGTCGCTTACCCCTTGCAGGTTGCACGCATCTCCCTCTTGGAACGTCAGTCGGTTGAGACCCGACTCCGCAGCGCGTTTGTTTCCGGCGTCAACTAGGTTCTTGGCAATATCGATTCCGACAACTTCGGCGCCCATGCGGGCCAGCGGAACCGCCGTAGTGCCATCTCCGCATCCCAGGTCCAAAACCCGCAGCGGCGTCGTTACCCCGAGAGACTTGACGACTGCTTCTCCAGATTGCCGCATCAAGGCGGCAATCTCGGTAAAGTCGCCTTTTTCCCACAACGCTTTATTTGGATTCATGATTGCTCCTTGCGTGTTCAATCCCTGGTAGCGACGAGCGAAACGCTCTTCACCCCATACTTGCGCGCCGCACCTTGGGCGTTCTTCGAAATGAACTGGTACTGCGGGTTGTCTTTCACTCTCGTCACGCGCAACCCCGCTGCCTCGATCGCCGAGGTGTAATCGCCGACCTGCATCGCGCCCCCGATGCAGGCGGCCCAGAGCGTCGCGTCGCAGGTGATGCCTTCGGGCAGCTGCGTTTCGGTGACGATGTCGGCGAGGGCAAGCCGCCCTCCCGGCTTGAGCAGGCGCGCGGCCTCGCGGAAGACCGTCCTTTTGTCCGGCGCGAGGTTGATCACGCCGTTGCTGATGACCGCGTCGCACGACGCGTCAGCAAGTCCGGTCGCGTCGATGTAGCCTTTGCGGTAGGTGACGTTGCCGAATCCGGCTGCGGCGCGCAGGCGCCCCGCTTTGGCGAGCTGCTCGTCGGTCATGTCGACGCCGATCACAGTGCCAGTCTTGCCGACCTTGCCGGCGGCGATGAAGCTGTCCGTCCCCGACCCGCTGCCGAGATCGACCACCGTCTCGCCCGGCTTCAGGTGGGCGAGATCAAAGTAGTAGCCCACGCCCGCAAACGAGTCGATGGCTTCGCTCGGGATGGCATCGAGGTCGGCGGGCGCATAGCCGAGCCGCTCCGCGAGCGCACGTCCCATCTCGAAGTGGAACTCGCCCTGCGGAGCGAGGGCTACATCGCGATACATCGCCTTGACCTTCTGCTCGAGCGCGGTTGTGTCGACGCGCCCTGTGAGTCCTGTTGCAGTTTTCATTTCCGATATCTCCTTAGTGGATTGACGTGTCCCAAAGATGTTGTCCTCATCGCTCAGGCGTCGAGCATCAGCCGGTTTTCCATCTTCGGTTGATCGCATAAGGACTGGCGTCCTCGCGGAAAGGTTGGAGCAGCATGCGATCGAGCCGGAGGTCTCGCGGCGCGCGGAACTGCTCGACCCCGATCGTCATCCGCTCGTGACCACCCTCGGGTTGGTCGCGGTATGTCCCGAACAGACGGTCCCACCAGGGCAACACAAAACTGAAGTTGCTGTTGGTTTCGGTTGCATCGACGGAGTGATGCACCCGGTGCATGTCGGGGGTGACAAGAAACCAGCGCAGGATACGATCCACTGTCGGCGGAATCCGAACGTTTGCATGGTTGAACAAAGACAAAGCGTTGAATACGGCTTCGAACACCAGCACGGCGAGGACCGGCAGGCCCAGCACGAAAATGACGGCAAACTTGATCGGCACGGCCAGGACGATCTGGATCGGATGAAAACGCGCCCCGGTCGTCACGTCGAAGTCCACGTCCGCGTGGTGCATCCGGTGCACGCGCCAGAGCGCCGGCACGGCATGGAACATCAGGTGCACCAAGTACATCGTGAGGTCGAGCGCCAACAAGGACCCGAGGAATGCCAGCGGGTACGGAATGGCGAACATGTTGAGGAGTCCCGTGCCGCGCTCCTCGGCAAACACGGCCACGCTCACCGCAGCCGAAGGGAACAACACGCGGACCAGGAGGACGTTGATAATGGCGATCGAAATGTTATGGGTCCAACGAACCGGCTTCGAAACCCCCAGTACGCGCCGTGGGGCGATCAATTCCCATGCCGCCATCAGCCCGAACATGCCGAGGAAAAACCCCAGTCGAATGGCCGGGTCGTTACCGAGCAGAAACGCATCGAAATCCATGGCACCCTCCCCTCGCTCGGTTGGACTGGCCCCGGGCAGTCAAAGCCGCTACAATCCCAACAATTCAATTATACAAGTGAACGATTGAATACTTGCACATTATGAGCGGCATGTCAAACCGGGAATTCAAGACCGAGCTGTTCGAGCAGTTCGCGCGCGTCAGCCAGGCGCTTTCGAGCGGCAAGCGGCTGGAAATACTGGAGCTTCTGGCGCAGGGAGAGCGCAGCGTGGACGCGCTGACGCAGCTCACCGGTATGACCGCGGCCAATACCTCGCAGCACCTGCAGCAACTCCGCAAGGCGGGGCTGGTGGCGTCCCGAAAGGACGGCCTCTTCGTGATCTACCGGATCGCCGGGGGCGGAGTGGTCAGATTGCTGATGGCGCTGCGCGAGGTGGCGGAAAACAATCTCGCCGAGGTCGAGCGCCTCATCAAGAGCTTTCTCAGCAAGAAGGACAACCTCGAACCGGTATCCGCCGACGAGCTGCGAAAGCTCACGCGCCGGGGTGCCGTTACGGTCGTGGATGTTCGCCCGCCCGAGGAGTACGCCGCCGGGCATCTGCCCGGCGCGCTCAACCTGCCGTTACCCCAGCTGGCCAGGCAGCTGCACAAGCTCCCTGCGAATCGCGAGATCGTGGCCTATTGCCGCGGCCCGTATTGCCTGCTCTCGTACGACGCAGTCGAAATGCTCCGCGCGAAGGGCCGGAAGGCTCGGCGCCTCGCCGAGGGCTATCCGGAGTGGCAAACAGCCGGGTTGCCGGTCGAGCGCAGTGCTCCCGAGTCCGCCCGCTGAGTCGCTATTGGCAGGTCTGCTGAAGGCGATGCTCAATGGCCACCAAGGCCACGGCCGGTCAGGTGCAGGATGACAAACAGGAGGACCAGGACGAGGACGATGATCCCAAATACTTTCACCCAGCGTGGTGTGCTGGTGGTCGATCCGCGATCGGGCCGCACGCCGGTGTTGTCGTGCTGCTTGCGCAGGCCGTACCGGGTCATGCCCCACGGCTTGTACACCGCCAGCGTCGTGGTTACGAGCAACACCAGCAGTGCGAGACCGGAGTCGGCCACGAGTTGAATCCCCACTCGGCCGAGTTCGGTGCTGCGCACTGTTCCTCCCGCAGCCCCTGATACGAGCTTCGCCGCCTCCGCCACCGCCGTGAATTGGTGCAACAGCAAGGCGATGGTGGCAAAGGTAGCCAGCAGGAATTTCACCAGGACCCAATAGTGCCGGAGCAAGCCCCACTGGCTGCCCAGTGCTTGGACAAGTCCGGTCGCCAGCGCAGCGAGACTCATCGGGACGATGATAAACAGGCCAATCAAGTTCATCGCGAGATAGGCGCTACGCACCACTTCAGCATCCTGGCTGGTCAGGCCGGCGATGCTGAGTACCAGGAAGCTGGCGACCGCGCCGAGCCAGCCGACCGAGAAAGTGATGTGCGCTGTGAGCACGAACTTGCGGAGGCGGGGTGTCATGAAAAATCTCACACTTCCAAATGGCTTCTCTTTGGCATTGACTTGAACGGCGTCACTCGCACGCTTGCTTGATGAAGTTGCCGATTTCCGCTGGCCCAGCAAAGACGACCGAGGCCCGATCTCCCTGCATTCCGGCGCCGACGATCACGGGCTTGCCCGGCAGCGGCCCGTCCTTGCTCGAATCGGTCTTGAAGCGCAGGTTGAACTCCCAGACCCGCTGCTTCTTGCCGTCGGCCGTCTCGACCGTGTAGGTGTCGCCGCAGTACTTGATCGCGGTGACCTGCCCTTCCGGCGGTGCCTTGCGAAGGTCGAGCTTGGCGCCTCGCATCATCATCCCACGGCCGCTTTGTTTCATCTGTGGCGCCTTGTCCTCGGAGGCCGCTTGCAAATAAGCGATCACGTCCTGCCGGTCCCTGCTTCCTTTCAGCCCGGAGAAGGTCATGCTGGTGCCGGGTACAAGCCGCGCCGGATCGCTCAGCCACTTGTCGAGCGTGGCTTCGTTCCAGACAAGGTCGGAGCCTTTCAGGGCATCCGAGTACCGCAAGAACTTCTCCACGGTCCCGGCCTTGCGGTTCCAGATATACGCGAGGCTGGGGCCTGTCATGTGCTCGCCGATCTGCACCGAGTGGCAGGCTATGCACGCTTGGAACACCTGCGTGCCGCGTTTCGGATCGCCTGCCGCGAAAGAGCCGTTGCTGACCGCGAATGAAAGGCACCCGATCAAGGCGGCAAAGGCTCCGCCGCAACGTATTTTGCGATCCATAGACCCTCCAGAGGAGCGGATCGCTACTTCACCGACGTGATCACGTAATTCGACCCCTGCTCCACGAACTCGAACTCCACCTTTTTATCTTGCGAAAACTTGCCGAGCAGCGCCTTGTCTTTGACGGTGAACGTCATGCTCATCGCCGGCCATTTCATCGTCGGGATCGGGCCGTGTGCGATCGTCACTTTGCCGCCGGCGGGATCGACCTTCTTCACCGTGCCGGCGCCTTTGTGCGCCTTGCCCTCCGATTTCTTGTCCTTGCCCATGTTCATTCCCTTCATGTCCATGCCGCCCATGCCCTGGGCACGGCTCAAGGGAATCATTGCGATGGACAAAGCGAGAACGGCTGCTAGGACGATAAGGCGTTTCATTTCATTTCTCCTTTCAGGGTTGAGGAACTGCATTGC
>DATHHZ010000309.1:0-3624 GCA_035316965.1 Burkholderiales bacterium
TGACGTCCTGCAGCTCCTTGCGATTCGGTGTCACGACGGTCGCGCCGACGTATCGCGAGTAGTCGTCGCCTTTGGGATCGACGAGCACGATCTTGCCCTGAGCGCGGGCGAGCTCGATCATCCGCGTGATATGCGTGAGCCCGCCCTTGCCGTAGTCGGACAGGATGATTACGTTCCGGTCGGAGATCATCCGCTCGTAGTCCGCGAGCTTGTCGAGCAGAACCTCGTGACTTGGCGGGGTCTCGAAGTCGATCCGCAGCATCTGCTGCTGCCGTCCGATCACGCGCAACTTCACCGTGGTGGGGACGTCACCGTCGTAGTGCAGTGTGGCGTCAACGCCGGCTTTTTCCAGAAGCTTCGCGAGCGTACGCCCCGCCTCGTCGTCTCCGACAACCGAGAGCAGCGCCACGTTCGCACCCAGCGCTGCAGCGTTCGCTGCGGTGTTCGCGGCTCCACCGGGCGTTTCCTTGGTGCGATCGGGCTCGATCTTGACGATCTGCACGGGCGCTTCGTCGGAAACGCGGTCCACCTCGCCGTACCAGTAGCGGTCGAGCATCACGTCGCCCACTACGAGGACGCGCGCCTTGTGCAGCTCCGAGAAAACCAGATTTTCCGCTTTCACCCGCCCGCCCTCACCGCGGCCCGTCCTATCGGATAGTACTCCAGGCCGAAGCGCTTCAGCTCGTTCGGATCGTAAAGATTGCGCCCATCGAAGATCGCCGGCGTCTTGAGCCGCGCGCGGATCGCCTCGAAATCGGGGCTGCGGAACTCCTGCCACTCGGTGACGACCGCGAGCACATCCGCGCCGTCGAGGGCCGCGAGCGGCGATTCCGCGTAACGAATCCCCGCGAGCCCGGCCAACGCGCGCTTCGCTCCAGGCATCGCTACCGGGTCGTACGCAGTCACCGTCGCGCCGTTCGCCACGAGCTCTTCGATCAGAACGCGGCTCGAGGCTTCCCGCATGTCGTCGGTATTCTGTTTGAAGGCAAGCCCCCAGACGGCGATACGCCGTCCGGAGAGTTTTCCGCCGAATCGCGCAAGTATTTTCCTTGCGAGCACCCTTTTCTGGGCTGCGTTCACTTGGTCCACCGCCTCGAGAATCGGGAGAGCTCCGCCGGCCTCCTCCGCAGTGCGGATGAGCGCTTTCACGTCTTTCGGGAAGCAGGAGCCGCCGTAACCGGCGCCGGCGTACAAAAAGTGAAAGCCGATGCGCGGGTCCGATCCGATGCCTCTGCGCACTTCCTCGATATCCGCGCCGAGGCGCTCGGCGAGATTGGCGAGCTCGTTCATGAACGAGATGCGCGTCGCAAGCATCGCGTTCGCCGCGTATTTGGTGAGCTCCGCCGAGCGCACATCCATCAGAAAAAAGCGGTCGTGGTTGCGCTGGAACGGCGCGTATAGCGCGCGCATGATCTGTACCGCCCGCTCGTCGTCGGCGCCCACCACGACGCGGTCCGGCCGCATGAAGTCCTCCACTGCGGCCCCTTCCTTGAGGAACTCGGGGTTCGATACCACCGCGAAGGGCGTGTCCACGCCGCGCCTGCGGAGCTCTTCCGCAAGCGCGGTGCGCACCCTGTCCGCGGTGCCGACCGGCACGGTGGACTTGTTCACTATCACGCGGTACTCGGTCATGTGCCGGCCGATGGCGCGTGCCGCAGAGAGCACGTGCTGGAGATCGGCCGAACCGTCCTCTCCGGGCGGCGTCCCGACCGCGATGCACTGCACCGTTCCGAAGCGCACCGCGTGCTCGACGTCGGTCGTGAAGTGCAGGCGTCCCGCGGCCCGGTTGCGCTTGACCACTTCGAGCAGCCCCGGCTCGTGGATCGGGATTTCGCCCGCCTCGAGCGTACCGATCTTCGACGCATCGAGATCCAGGCAAAGCACTTCGTTCCCGACCTCCGCGAAACAGGCGCCGCTAACGAGACCGACGTAGCCGGTACCGACGATGGTGATCTTCAAATTTTGTCTCCGCGTTTCACGGCGTCAGCTCGAATTCCTCATTCCGCATCGGCGGGTAGGTTTCCCAGCCGCCACAGGCGGGACAGTGCCAATAGAACTGCCGTGCTTTGAATCCGCAGTTCTCGCAATGGTAGCGCGCCAGGCGTTGCGTATGGCTGTGTATGAGATTGCGGACAAGTTCCAGATCGTGGCGCCTTTCGGCGGGCGCGACCAGGAGCTGGGCTTCGAGCAGCTTGTCCAGGCCGAGCAAGGTCTGGTTGCGGCGCAACTCGTCCTTCACCAGCTTGTATGCGGCCTCGGGGCCTTCCGAGTCCAGCGTCGACTGGAAGGCGACATCGAGCAGGTCGAGCGAAGGAAAGTTCGCCAGGTAGCCGCGCAGCAGCGTGAGCCCTTCCTCGGCGCGCCCGAGCGCACGATGGCTCTCGAGCAGGCGGTGCGCGACGAGCGCGAGATAGGCCGGGTTCTGTTGCTCGATCCGCTTCCAGGTCTGGATGGCGCCGTCGTGATCGCCCGAGGCCGCCGCGACATCGCCCAGAATGATGTTGGCGCGGACGCATTTGCGGTGCGCGGCAAGAGCCGCCTCCAAGTGACGCTTCGCCCCTTCCGGGCGCGAATGCGTCACTTCGGACAGCGCAAGCTCGCAGTAGAAATTCGCGATTTCTTTTTGCGCGGACTGCCCGGAGTCCTTTTCCAGCTCGAGCGCGATCCCGACGGCCTTCATCCAGTCCTTTTCCTGCTGATAGATCTCGAGCAGGAACCTCAGCGCCTCGGCACGATGCGGCGAACCGTTGAGCTTGAGAAACATCTCTTCCGCGCGGTCGAGAAGCCCAGCCTTGAGATAGTCCTGCCCCAGTTCGACCATCGCGTGCAGCCGCTGCTCCCCGCCCAGATCCGGACGTTCGAGCAGGTTCCGATGCATGCGAATCGCCCGCTCGGTCTCGCCGCGGCGGCGGAACAGGCTCCCCAGGGCGAAGTGCAGCTCGACCGTCTCCGGATCGACCTTGACCACCTCGATAAAAGCCTCGATCGCCTTGTCGGGCTGCTCGTTCAGCAAAAAATTGAGGCCCTTGAAATACGAGCGCGGCAGCTGCCGCGATTCCCACAGCAGCTGCTTGATGTCGATGCGCGCCGCGAGCCAGCCCAGCCCGAAGAACAGCGCGAACCCGAACAGCCACCAGAGCTCGAAGTCCATGGAGAGTTCGACCTAGGTATGCGGCGGCAAGGTGTGATTGCCGGCCGCACGCAGCTCACGCTCGAGCTTCTGGATTTCGCGACGTTGCCCGAGCAGGCGCGACAGGCAGGCGAGAACCCCGATCGCGGCGCCGAAAGCGAAAGAGATGAGCAATGCCAGGATCATCGGGGTCTCCCAGGTCCGCCCGAGGAAGAAGCGCAGCGTCACCGGATCCGTATTCATGAGCGCGAAGGCAAATACGGCGAGGAACAGCAGCGCGCGCAACAGCCACGACAGATGAGTGATGAGCTTCATCTAATCACGGACTCCAAAGCAAACGGCGGCACCTCGTCGATGCCGCCGTCCGCACGCCGCCGGCCCAGGCTCCTATTTTTGATCGACCCTCTCGCGCAGTTCCTTGCCGGCTTTGAAATGCGGCACGAACTTCTCCGGCACGTGCACCCTCTCGCCCGATTTCGGATTGCGGCCGACGC
>DATHHZ010000310.1:0-2153 GCA_035316965.1 Burkholderiales bacterium
TCGGGCTCGACTACTGGCAGACCATGGCCAGGATCGTCCTGCCGCAGGCGTTCCGCAACATGCTGCCGGTGCTCCTCACGCAGACCATCATCCTGTTCCAGGACACCTCGCTCGTGTACGTGATCTCCGCAACCGACTTCCTCGGCGCTGCCGCCAAAGTCGCCAACCGCGACTACCGCCTGGTCGAGATGTACAGCTTCGTGGCCGTGGTGTATTTCATCGTCTCGTACGGGCTGTCGGCCCTGGTCAGGCAGCTCCAGGAACGCATCGCAATCATCAAGTAGAGTCCAATGATCTCGATCAAGAACGTCAGCAAGTGGTACGGCGCTTTCCAGGTCCTCACTAACTGCTCTACCGAGGTGAAAAAAGGCGAGGTCGTCGTCGTGTGCGGCCCCTCGGGCAGCGGCAAGTCGACGCTCATCAAGTGCGTCAACGGCCTGGAGCCGTTCCAGAAGGGCGAGATCATCGTCGACGGCATTTCGGTCGGAGACCCGAAGACCGATCTGCCGAAATTGCGTTCGAAGATCGGCATGGTGTTCCAGAACTTCGAGCTGTTCCCGCACATGAGCGTGACCCGCAACCTGACGCTCGCGCAGGTGAAGGTGCTCGGGCGCAGCCCGGAGGAAGCGACGCAGAAAGGTCTCAAGCTGCTCGAACGCGTGGGCCTCGCCGCCCACAAGGACAAGTACCCGGGGCAGCTTTCCGGCGGTCAGCAGCAGCGGGTCGCGATAGCGCGCGCGCTGTCGATGGACCCGATCGCGATGCTGTTCGACGAGCCCACCTCGGCGCTCGACCCGGAGATGATCAACGAGGTGCTCGACGTGATGGTCGAGCTCGCACGCGAAGGCATGACCATGATGGTGGTCACGCACGAGATGGGTTTTGCCCGGAAGGTCGCCCACCGCGTCGTCTTCATGGACCGCGGCGAGATCGTCGAGGACGCCTTGAAGGACGACTTTTTCGGAAAGCCGCGCTCCGAACGCGCACAGCTGTTCCTGTCCAAGATTCTGCATCACTGAGACTTCACCGCACCGTCGAAGCGGCGTTTTCCGGCCATCGGGCAGACACTCCTGCCCTTTTTGAATGATAGGCAGGGTATGCACAACCGAAGCCTTACGCTGCTTTTCGCCCTGTTTGCGCTGTCAGGCTTCACCGCGCTCATCTACGAATCCGTCTGGTCGCACTATCTCAAGCTTTTCCTCGGTGCGGCGGCGTTCGCGCAGTCCTTCGTGCTCGCCGCTTTCATGGGCGGCATGGCGCTCGGGGCCTGGCTCGCGAGCCGCTGGAGCTCGCGCCTTGCGAACCTGCTCGCCGCCTACGGTTGGATCGAGGCGGCGATCGGCGCGGCAGCACTGATATTCCACGAGTCGTTCGTGCTGCTGACGCAGTTCTCGCTCGATCACCTGATACCGGCGCTCGGGTCGCCGGGGGTCGTCGAGATCTACAAGTATTCGCTGTGCGCCGTGCTCATCGTGCCGCAGACGGCGCTGCTCGGCATGACTTTCCCGCTTTTGAGCGGCGCGGTGATCCGCCGCGGACCCGAAGCGAGCGGGCATCATCTGGCGATGCTCTACTTCACCAACTCGATCGGCGCCGCGATCGGCGCTCTCGCGGCCGCTTTCCTGCTGCTCGGCTGGCTCGGCATGCCGGGCACGATGCGCCTCGCCGGTGCGCTCAATCTCGCGCTCGCTGCGGCGGTCTTCGCCATTGCGCGCCACGGGGAACCTCCGGCACTTGCAGCGGCGCCTTTCGGCGGCGCTGCGCTCTCCGGTAGGTACCTGGTCCGGCTTTTCCTGGCCGGTGCATTCATCACCGGCCTCGCGTCGTTCATCTACGAGATCGTCTGGATAAGAATGCTGTCGCTGGTGCTGGGCTCGTCGTTCCACGCGTTCGAGCTGATGCTATCGGCGTTCATTACCGGGCTTGCGCTCGGCGGCCTGTGGATCCGGCGCCGCATCGACCACATCGCCGACCCGGTGCGCTACGCCGGCTTCGTGCAGGTCTTCATGGGCCTCGCAGCGCTCGCGACGGTTTTCGTCTATCACTGGTCGTTCGACTGGATGGCCTGGGCGCTCGGCGTGCTCCAGCACAACGACAATGCTTATCCGCTGTTCAACCTGTTCAGCCACGCGCTCGCTTTCGCCGTGATGCTG
>DATHHZ010000311.1:0-4360 GCA_035316965.1 Burkholderiales bacterium
CACGTGCGGCAGCATCGCGCGCACGCCGGCCGGCCGCGCCTCGAATCCCGGGTAACGCAGGAGCGGATTCAGCCAGATGAGCTTCCTGCACGACTTGTGCAGGCGCTCCATCTCCTTCGCCAGTCCTTCGCCGACGTCGCCGTCGAGGCCGTCGGAGATCATCACCACGACCGCGTTTTGTCCGAGCACTCTGCGCGACCATCGCAGATTGAATTCCCGCAGGCAATTGCCGATGCGCGTGCCGCCCGACCAGTCCGCGATCGCGTCCGACACCCCGCCCATCGCGACGTCCACGTCGCGATGGCGCAGGTACCGGCTGATGTTGGTGAGCCGCGTGCCGAAGACGAAGCTCGTCACGCGGTCGCGGTCGTTGGTGATCGTGTGCAGGAAGTGGAGAAACATCCTCGAGTAGCGGTTCATCGAGCCCGACACGTCGCACAAGACCACGAGCGGTGGATGGCGCCGCTGGGGCGAGCGCCGCTTGAGCGGGATGATTTTCGCGCCGTTCCTGAGGCTCGCGCGCAAGCTCGCGCGCAGGTCGACTCGCGCGCCGCGCGTGTCGGGTTCGAAGCGCCGGGTGCGGATCTCCGGGATGGGCAGGCGCAGGTTCGCGAGCATTTTCTTCGCCTGTGCGATCTCTTCGCTCGTCATCGTCTCGAAGTCGGCGTGCTGCAGCACTTCTCGCGACGAAAAGCTGAAGGTCGCATCGAGCTCGGTTTCCTGCGGCGGCTCCGCGGGGGTTTCCCTGGGTTTTTTCGGCTTCGGGTAAAGCGCGTCGGCGACGCGATTGGACGCCGAAGGCTCCTCGCTGCGGCCCTGGCGTCCATAGACCTGCGGCAGGAACATCGCCATGACGCGCTCGAGGAGCTGTGGGTCGCGCCAGAAGATGTGGAACGCTTGGTCGTAGATCTCGAACTGCTCGCGCCGGCCGAGAAAGACGCTGGCGAGCGTCCAGTAGAAGTCCTCGCGCCGCTCGACTCCGGCGACTTCCAGCGCCCGCACCGCGTCGAGCACGCGATCCGGCCCGATCGGCAGGCCCGCAGCGCGCAGCACGCGGGCGAAGTGCATGACGTTCTCCGCGAGGCGCCCGTAGGCGGTCGATTCACCGAGGTTCATCGGTTTTCCGCGTGCCACGGCGACCTCATCCCAGTGGCCATCGTCATTTTCCGGCAGCCTCGCGCAGCTCGGTGTCGATCACTACGCTGACGCTCTTGGCGCCGACCTTCACGGGGGCGCTCAGGCCCTGCAGGTCGCCGGGACTCGCGGTGGCGTTGGCGGATTTCGAGACGCGCGCGCCGATGATCACGCGCGGGAAGGCGGAGAGCTTCATCTGCGGCGCCATCGCCATCGAATCGTCGAGGGTGAACTCGGCGGGAAGATCGCTTCCGCGCTTGCGCAGGATAGCGAGCGGCATGCGCGGACCTTCGGCGGCCCGGGCGAAAATGAAAACGGTGTCGCCGGGGGAGACTTTTCCGGCGAGCTCCGGCGCGAGCCTGACCACGCCGCTCACGCGGCTTCCACCTCGGGCTTGTGCAGGTTTCGCGACCTGCGCCTTTCCGCCAGGAGAGCCGGCCAGAGAGCGCGCCTCCGCGATGCTCGCCTGCACCCTTTGAATCATGTCGGACTCCTTCGGGAGAAGCCCCAGCACGCGTTTCCAATGGCGTATCGCAGCGGGGTGGTCGCTACGGTTGAAGGCGGCGGTGCCTGCGAGGAGCAGCGCCTTCACGTTGTCGGGGTCGATGGTGAGCGCGCGCAGTATGATTTTTTCCGGCTCCCCCTGCAGCGTCCTGCCCTGCGCCATCGCGAGAGCGTCCGCGTAATCCGCGAGGAGCTGGGCGTCGCGCGGCATGCGCGCAGCGGCCTTGGCGTAGGCTTCGCTCGACTCGCCGAAGCGCCCCAGCACCGCGTACGAGCGCCCCAGCATCATCCAGCCCTCAGCATCCTCGGGGTTGTCCTTCAGGCGCGCCGCGAGGCGCGAGACCAGCGCCTCGAACTGCTGCGCGCTCAATCCGTGCTGATTTCCGCCCTCGGCGGTCTGCGGCAAGAGGGCCCGGGGGTGGCCGACCGCCACGTAGACGGCGAGCGCGCAAATCGGAACGGCCAGACCCAGAGCGAGCGCGGCGGCGCGCGCGTGTCGCGGAGATTGCGCCGGGGCCTCGCCCCCGCCCACGTCGGCGAGCAGGCGCGCTTCGATCTCGCGGCGCGCTTTTTCGTGCTGGTCGGCGGCCAGCGTTCCGGCGCGCAGGTCGGCTTCGAGCTCGCGCAGCTGATCGCGGTATACCGCGACATTGACGGCATCGCGCGTTGTCCCCGCGCGCGAGGGGCGGCTAAGCAGCGGCGGCACGATGAACAGCACGGCGCCGGCGATGAGCAGTGCGCCGATCACCAGAAAAACGGTCATCGCGGCTCCGCTTCGTTCCCGGCGAGAAGCGTCTGAGCGCGCCTATGCTCGGAGGCGGTCATTTCGAGATCCTGCGCCGGTCGCCGCCGCAGCACGCGGCGGACGAGGACGGCGAACCCGGCCGCGAGCAGCAGCAACGGCCCGAACCACAGCAGCACCGTCGTGAGCTTGAATGGCGGACGATACAGGACGAAGTCGCCATAGCGGGCGACCATGTAGTCAAGGATTTCCGAGTCGCTCGCCCCCTGCCGTACCTTTTGCCGGACCTGGTTCCTCAGGTCCTCGGCGAGCGGTGCGTTCGAGTCGGCGATGGTCTGGTTCTGGCACACGAGGCAGCGCAGCTCGGAGGCGAGCGTCATGACCCTCTGCTCGAGCGCCGGATCCGCCGCCGCCGGGGCCGCTTCCTTCGCGTGAGCCCACGGAGCCGGCGAGACGAGCAATAGAAACGCAAGAAGCCTAGGCACGGCCGAGTTCCTCCACCAGTGGCAGCAACTTTTCCTTGACGATCTGCGGCGTGAGCGCGCCGATGCGCTTGTAACGGATGACACCGCGCTTGTCGATCACGTAGGTCTCGGGCACGCCGTAGACGCCGTAGTCGATGCCGACCTTGCCGTCGAGATCGTAGATCGAAAGGCGGTAGGGATCGCCCATGCTTTTCAGCCATGCGAGGCCGTCTTCGCGCTTGTCCTTGTAGTTGAGCCCATAGAGCGGTACGGTGCTGCGGGCGGCGAGGTCGAGGAGCACGGGGTGTTCCTCGCGGCAGGTGCCGCACCAGGAGGCCCACACGTTGAGGACCCAGACCTTGCCCAGCATGTCCTTTTCCGTGAACGTCTTCGCGGTCTCGTGTAGCTGCGGCAGCTCGAAATGCGGCGCGGGCTTGCCGATGAGGGGCGAGGGCACTTCGCGCGGATTGAGCGTGAGACCGACTCCGAGCAAAGCGATCAGCGCCGCGAAGATGCCGAGCGGGAGGACGAAGCGATTCACGATTGCTTTCCGGGAGATGACTACGGTGCAATCTGCGCCGCGGCGTACGGCTCCTGCCGTTTCGCCGCAACCCGATAGCGGCGGTCGCTTGCGGCGAGCGCGCCGCCCAGCGCCATCAAGAGGCATCCGCCCCAGATCCAGTCGATGAAGGGCTTGTGCTGCACCTTCACGACCCAGGCCGTAGCGCTCACCGCATCGCCCAATGAAACATACAGATCGCGCGTGAAACCGGTATCGATCGCGGCTTCGGTCATCGGCATGTTCTGCACCGTGTAGATGCGTTTCTCGGGATAGAGGGTGGTGAATGCTCGTCCGTTCTTGCTGACTTGGATTTGGGCGCGAGCGGCGACGTAGTTCGGCCCCTGCACGTCCCTCACGCCGTCGAGTCGGAACGTGTAGCCGCCGAGCTCCACGATGTCGCCCGGCTCCATGCGCACGTCGCGCTCGCTGTCGTAGCCTTTCACCAGCGTCACCCCGACCACGAACACGGCTACGCCGAAGTGCGCGAGCAGCATGCCGTAGGTTGCTCGCGGCGTGCTGCGCAGTCGCGCCCACGCACTCGCGCCGTTCGCCGCGTTCCTGGTCTTTTCGTACAACTGAACGATGCCGCTCGCTGCGACCCATGCTGCGAGCAGCAGACCGAAGGCAGCCAGCGCGCTCCAGCGTCCCATTGCGAACGGAAGCGCGAGCCCCGCAGCGAGACTTGTCGCAAAGGCCCAGCGCAGGCGCGTGGCGAGATCGGGAAGGCTCGCTTTTTTCCAGCGCGCCAGCGGACCGATCCCCATGAGAAACAAGGCCGGCGCCATTATCGGAACGAACACGAGCTCGAAATACGGAGGCCCTACCGAGTATTTACCGAGGTTCAGCGCGTCCATCGCCAATGGAAAAATAGTTCCAAGAAGAACCGTCCCCGCAGCTGCAGCAAAGAATACGTTGTTCGCGAGCAGCATCGACTCGCGCGAGACGAGTTTGAAG
>DATHHZ010000312.1:0-2997 GCA_035316965.1 Burkholderiales bacterium
GATCAGGATGACGCGGCAGAGCGGCTCATCGGTGGTGTTGCCGACGGATTGGGTTTAGAGCACCCCCGCAGGCTTGCGTTTAAGGAAATGGCGGCAGAGCTAAAGGCTGCGGCTGCCGGTATCAAGATTGTTGAGGCCCCAGCGCCAGATACACGTGCGGAGGCCGACTTGCCCGCTGAGCAGGTGCGGATCCTGCGTTATCTCGCCGGACTGGCGGATCAGGGCATTGATGAGGCACCGCAGTCCGACCTTGGCCCCGGAGCAAAAGTCGGCTTGGCGGCGCTAAAGCTTCACTTGGCTCAACTCGAGAGGCTCCGATTTGTTCACGTATTCCACTATTCCACGGACCGCGGCCCAGATGTGAAGATCATGCCGAACGGCGTCGGGTGGCTCATGGCTCATAATGAGATGCCGGGCCAAGGAACGGCAGGTTCGTAGAAGGGGTTGTCACTGCTTCGCGGCAGTAACAAAGAGCCTTAGTTTCAGGGGATTACGAACGAACCGCGGAGGATGACGGCTCGGGGGTGTAATCACGCCCCCGCTACCAAACTTCCGAAAATGCGCGTGGGCGCGCGCAGCGCCCCTGTATTGAAGCGCCCCTCGGCGATCAGGTACCGACCCGACGCATGCGGCTTTAGCAACACCGGACTGACGATCGCGGCCAGATCGCGGCGCCCGCGCGCCACATCCCGCTGCAGCGCCTCCTCCGCCCCTTACCCGCTTTCGCAAATTCGCGATCTTACCGATTGCGCGGCGCAAGCAGGCGGGACCAGAGCGACGTTGCTTCGAGCGCAGCGCGCTTGCTGGTGTCAGAGGGTGCCGCGTCGACGCGACGCGCTGCCACGCGACGCTCTACCGCGCGACGCTCTGCCAGAGGTGCCGGGGTTGCCAATTCAATCACGGCGTGTACGCCTGACGCGCCGACATCCTTGCGAGCCGCGAGGCCTGTATCCGCGAACCGCTCGCGCTCTGCGATGCTTACACGCTTGATAACCGGCGAGTCGAAGTACGCCACGAGATAGCCCGCCACCGCTTCTGCCGCGAGCTCGCTCGAGAAGAAGCCGACGCGCAGCGCGTGCATCACGCGGTCCTGCTCCAGCCCCGTAACCGAGTACAGCTGATATTCAGTAAATATGCCGAGCATCGGCACCTGCTCAGCGTCGATCGGCTCTTCGCGGAGCATGAGCTGAATGGCAAACCAACGAGAGGCCTCGCTGTCCGCGAGCTCGAGGGGTGTGAGCGTGCGAACAGTTTGGGTACTGTCCATCAAAAGAGTGCCTGCCTGCGCGCTCGCGGACTGGGCGATGCGCGGCGGCGGGATGGGGCTGACCGGCCCAGGTGCAATCAGCTCATGCGAACCGCTGGGCGGCGAAGATTCGACCAACGCGTTCGCGTTGCTCTGCGGCGCGTTCGCGCTCTTCTGGCGCGCCTCTACGGAGTCGATCAGCGCCCCGACCTTTGCCGCCAGGCTTTCCATTGTTCCCAAATCTGCGCCCGAATCCTTCCCGGATGCGACGGGTAGGTTTGCATGGACATCAGCCCCCGGAGTGGGCGGCGCGGTTGCGGCGCGGTGTTCTGCCTGCACAGACTCAACCGCGGGGGAGTCAGCAGTAATGACCGGTTCGGGCCCGGTCGGGGCAGAAGGATCGATGCGCCGCGACTCCAGTTCCGGTTGCGCATGCGCGAGCTTGGGAGCGTCGAGAAGCTTCGGCTCGATCGAAGACTCAGTGCTGCCCGCGCTACCCGGCAGCAGCGGTGCTTCCGTAGCGGCACCAATTTGCCGCACGATCCTTAGGGTGAACACCTCGACTTGATCGGTTATCGCATTCGGGTCCGACTCGATTTCCTCGACAACAGCGCTCGTCGCCGTTCCTTCAGCCTGCGACACGCCGTAGGAGACATCGACGGACAGCTGCGCGATCTTCGCGAGGCCTGGATTGTCACGCTCGCGCGGCTCGGTCAGAACTCGATTGGGTGCGACCCATATTGGTTCCTTCCGTTCAATACGAGGCGCATTGGTGACGCCTCGAGAAGTCTGAGACTGTCGCGTCTCCTCCAGCGGAGGATTCGGGCGAGACTGTGCGCTCGGTCTCGCGCGTCGCGCCGCCGCGGAATGTGGCGGTATCTGCGCTTTTTCGGAGCGACGCGGGGTGGTCAGCTTGGGTGGCTTGCGCTCACTTTTGGACGCTGTGGAAGTCGGAGGCGTCGGCTCGCGGCCAGGCGGGCGCACTGCGGCTAGCTCCGGCAGCAGCTCATCGATGTCCCATCGACAATGCTCTGTTGGCTTCTGCGCGGCCTGTCGTGCTGCTGGCTTCTGTGCGGCCTGTCGTGCTGCTGGCGGGGTGACCTTCTTCGGCACTTGAACGACAGGTGCCTTCGCGGCCGCAACCGCCCTCGCCGGTTTTGCCGGTTCAACGGGGCACGCTGCACGCGCAATCGCGGCCTTGTCGTCGTCTTCTGCCCGTTCCTTGATCGCACCCGGATAGTGCTCACGCACCATCGAGAGAAGCGCGTCGGCTTCCAGCTCGGATTCGATGATACCTAGGCGGAGCTGAAACTGCGGCCGACCGTCGTGACGGCGCATGACTTGGTATACATGGACGCGATCGATCGGCAGCAGTCCTTTCGGCGGCGAACCGATCGTGGCCGTGGACGTCCTCAGGTTGATGACGAAGGGGCCCGGACCGGCAGTTCGCGCCGGTTCCCTCGGCGGAGCCAATAGGTCCTCGATGCTCAGATGCCAGATGTCGTCGGACGCCTGCACTTTGATTACGCGAGCCACGCCTTCCTTCCTCAATCATGCGCCGCACCGGTCCGAACATTTTGTCGGACCTTGTGCTCGGGTACGTTGGTCCGCGTCCTCTATGGGCGACAACTATGTCGCAGAATTGACGACCGGTAATCGAGGAGCGCAGCTTATGTAAGACGATCGGGCAGCGGGCACCGAGCGCCCTAAGAGGTCGAAACGTTCCACGCGTCGGCCTCTTGTGAACGGCA
>DATHHZ010000313.1:0-4659 GCA_035316965.1 Burkholderiales bacterium
CCGAGAGGGTGAGGACCACCATGCGGCCGCCCTGAGTCCTCTGAACCCTTACCGACTCGACTACCCCGGCGATCAACTGCGTGCGCGTCCCGCCCTCGCCCTCCGCCGAGGCCGCGAGGCTGCGCAGGTTCGTCCGGACGAAGCGCCCGATCTCGGCGCGGTACGCGGTAAAAGGGTGCCCCGAGAGATAGAAGCCGAGCGCCGCTTTCTCCTCGCGCAGGCGCTGCGCCTCGGCCCACCGGGGAGCAGACACCAGCGCCGGCTTCTGCTGCGATCCGCCTTCGCCCGCGCCGAAGAGGCTCACCTGTCTCGCGTTGCGCTCGGTCTGCTCGGCCGCCTCCAGCGCGATCCCTACCGAGGCGAGCAGGCTCGCGCGCTGGGCGTGGTCGTCTGCGTTCAGGCAGTCGAAGGCGCCGGCGCGCACCAGCGCCTCGACGACGCGGCGGTTGACGGTGCGTTTGTCCACGCGCTCGCAGAAGTCGAAGAGGTCGCGGAACGGACCGTCCTTCCTCGCCGCGAGGATTGCGGCGATCGCCGATTCGCCGGTGCCTTTCACCGCGCCCAGGCCGTAGCGGATCGTACTTGCGTCCACGGGGACGAAGCGGTATTCGCCCGAGTTGATGTCGGGCGCGTGCACCTTCAGTCCGTTGGCGACGGAGTCCTCGTAGAACTGGTGCACCTTGTCGGTGTCGTCCATCACCGCGGAGAGGTTTGCCGCCATGAACGCGGACGGAGCGTGCGCCTTGAGATACGCGGTCTGGTAGGCAATGAGCGCGTACGCGGCCGCGTGTGACTTGTTGAACCCGTAGCCCGCGAACTTCTCCATCAGGTCGAAGAGCAGGATCGCCTTGGCGCGCGGCAGGCGGTTCCTTTCGGCGCCGGCGACGAATACGTCGCGCTGCTGCGCCATCTCCTTTGCGTCCTTCTTGCCCATCGCGCGGCGCAGGAGGTCCGCGCTGCCGAGCGAGTAGCCCCCCATTACCTGCGCGATCTGCATCACCTGCTCCTGGTACACCATGATCCCGTAGGTGGGTTTCAGGATCGGCTCCAGGCGTGGATCGAGGTATTCGACCCGCTTGCCGTTCTTGCGCTCGACGAACTCGGGGATGAGCTCCATCGGCCCGGGGCGGTAGAGCGCGACGAGCGCGATGATGTCCTCGAAGCGGTCCGGCCGCGCGCGCTTGACCAGATCGCGCATGCCGCGCGATTCGAACTGGAATATCGCCGTGGTGTTGGCGTGGGCGAACACCGCGTAGGCGTCGGGATCGTCGAGCGGGATCTTCTCGAGCGAGAAATCGGGCTTCCCCATCGCGCGGATCGACTGCACCGCCCAGTCGAGAACGGTGAGCGTGGTGAGGCCGAGGAAGTCGAACTTCACCAGGCCGATGCGCTCGACGTCCTTCATGTCGAACTGCGAGATCGTGCTCTCGGTTCCTTGAGCCGCGTAGAGCGGGCAGAAATCGGTGAGCTTGCCCGGGGCGATCAGCACGCCCCCCGCGTGCATGCCGACATTGCGCGCGAGACCTTCGAGCTGCCCGGCGAGCGCGAGCAGCTCGCGCGTCTCCTCCTCGGTCTTTTCGCGCTGCGCGAGGCGCGGTTCCATCTCGCGCGCATCCTGCAAGGTGATGCGCTTGCCGGGCTGGAAGGGAATGAGCTTCGCCAATTCGTCCGTGCGCGTGTAGCTCCATTCCATGACGCGCCCGACGTCGCGCACCACGGCGCGCGCCGCCATCGTGCCGAAGGTCGCGATCTGCGAGACCGATTGCGCGCCGTATTTCTGCTTCACGTACTCGATCACCCGGTCGCGTCCGCGCTCGCAGAAGTCGATGTCGAAGTCGGGCATCGATACGCGCTCCGGATTCAGGAAGCGCTCGAACAAGAGGTCGTAGCGCAAGGGATCCAGGTCGGTGATGCCGAGCGAGTAGGCAACCAGCGACCCGGCGCCCGAGCCGCGTCCCGGGCCGACCGGCACGCCGTTCGATTTCGCCCAGTTGATGAAGTCGGCGACGATGAGAAAGTAGCCGGCGAATCCCATCTGGACGATGGTCTTGGTCTCGAGTTCCAGGCGGGCCCGGTAGCGAGGTTCTTCCTTTGTCCGCCGCGCCGAATCGGGATAGAGCGTCGCGAGACGCCGCTGCAGGCCCTGCCCGGCCGTCTGCGCGAGGTAGTCCTCGAGGCTCGCGTTTCC
Source organism: Burkholderiales bacterium (assembly GCA_035316965.1). Lineage (GTDB taxonomy): Bacteria > Pseudomonadota > Gammaproteobacteria > Burkholderiales > SG8-39 > VBDM01. Next base: position 2,189 of record DATHHZ010000313.1, read on the forward strand.
CGGAGTTGGAAATTTCGGCAGCCGGCTCTTTCCCAGCTCGAGCGCGAGGTTGCAGCGGCGCGCGATCTCGACGGAGTTGGCGAGCGCCTCGGGCAGATCGGCGAAGAGCTTCGCCATTTCCGCTTGAGACAGAAAATAACTCTCCTGCGTGAATAGCCGCGGGCGGCGCCGGTCGCCGAGCACCTGGCCTTCGGCGATGCACACGCGCGCTTCGTGGGCGGTAAAATCCTCGGGCTTCAGGAACTGCACCGGGTGGGTCGCAACCACCGGAAGGGAGCAGCTTCCTGCGAGCCGTACCGCCGCCTCGACGTAGCTCTCCGTCTGCGGCGCCCCGGCACGCTGCAGTTCGAGATAGAACCGCCCGGGAAAAAGCCGCGCCCACTCCGTTGCAAGCCGCTTCGCCGGTTCCCGATGATCCTGCAGAAGAGCGGCCGCGACGTCGCCCTGCATCGCCCCGGAAAGAGCGATCAGGCCTTCGGTGCCTTCGCCGAACCAGGCCTTGCGCAGCTCGGCGCGGCCCCGGTATTGATTCTCGAGCCAGGCGCGCGTCAGGAGCTCCGACAACCTGAGATAGCCGGGGCGTGACTGCGTGAGCAGCAGCAGCCGGTGGGGCTTGTCGCGCTCGGACTCGTTGGTGATCCAGACATCGCAGCCGATGATGGGCTTCACGCCCGCCGCGCGCGCGGCCTTGTAGAACTTGACCATGCCGAAGACGTTGGCGAGGTCGGTGATCGCCAGGGCCGGCATGCCGTCCGCGGCGGCCCGCGCGACGGCTTCGTCGATGCGCACGATCCCGTCGGTGATGGAGAATTCGCTGTGGAGCCGAAGGTGGACGAAGGCGGGATTCGGCATCGGCTTGCGGGGAACGGGCGAGGCGAAAATTTTACCACCCGCTCCCGCGTCCCACGACGCAGATTTGACCGCGATCGAAAAATTGCGGCATGCTTCGCGTTCCGATGAGGAGTCGTCCCTCGCGAGGAATTCATGACCCCGATCAAAGGACTAGTCGCGCTTGTCCTGGCGCTCGCGCCGGCTTTCGCCGCGGCGGAAACCGTCTACAAGTATCAGCGCCCAGACGGCTCAACCGTCTATTCCGACGTTCCCTTGCGCGGAGCGAAGCTGATCGGCCGCTTCGTACTGGTCCCGGCGCCGCCCGTGCCGAGGAGCGAGTCCGGAAGGCCTGCGCGGGGGGCCGTTACGGATCCCAACGAAATCGCCCGCCAGCGCGTTCAGGATCTGGACGCGGCCGACGCGGCGATCAAGGCGGCCGACCAATCCCTGAAAGAGGCGCTGGAGCGCCAGCAGGCGGGCGTGGAGCCGCAGCCCGGAGAGCGCCTGGGCAACGTCGGCGGGCGCAGCCGCCTGACGCCGGACTACTTCGAGCGGCAGCGCGCCCTCGCGGCCGAAGTCGATGCGGCGCGCGCCCGGCTGGACGAGGCTTACCGGCAGCGCAACCAGCTCCGCGAGTAGTCTTCCGATCTCAGATTTCGCGGCGCCGGAGCTAAGCGTGGCCGGCCGCGGGAAAGCTGAGCGTGAAAGTCGTCAGCAGCCCCGGCTCGCTTCTCACGCCGACCTTGCCGCCGTGCAGTTCCGCAATCGACTTGACGATCGCCAGACCCAGGCCCGAGCCGGCCGAGGATTCCTCGCGCGAGCTGCAGGGACGATAGAACCGGTCGAAGATGCGCGGCAGGTGCTCCGCCGCGATCCCCGAGCCGGGATTGGCCACCTCGATCTCGGCCGAGCCGTCGCCGCGCGCCACCGCTCGGACTATGACCGTGCAATCCTTCGGTCCGTGGCGCAGCGCGTTGGAGAGAAGATTTCCCACCGCCCGGTTGAGCATCAGCTCGTCCGCCCAGGCGCGCGGCTTCCCGCCTCGCTCGGAGCGCACTTCGAGCGCGAGTCGGACGTTGCGCTCCTCCGCGAGCAGCTCGTAGTAAGAAAGAATCTTTCCCAGCGCCTCGCGCAGGTCGATCCACTGCGGCGCGGCGTGCGCCTGCGCGTTGTCGGCGCGGGCGAGAAAGAGCATGTTCTCGAGCATACGCGAGAGCCGTTCGTATTCCTCGACGGCGGATTCGAGCACCGCGCGGTACTCGGCCGCCTCCCGCGGACGCGACAGCGCCACCTGTGCTTCGCCCAGAAGGTTGTTGATCGGCGTGCGCAGGTCGTGCGCGAGGTCCGAAGAGAATTCCGACAGGCGCTTGAACGAATCCTCGAGCCGGTCGAGCATGTGGTTGAACGCGAGCGTCGATTCGAGGAACTCCTCCGGCGTATCATCGAGCGAGAGCCGCTCGTTCAGCGCCTGCGCGCTGATGCGGCCGGCGGTCGCGGCGATGCGCCGCGCGCGCTTGAGCACCACGCGCGCCGCCCAGACGCCGAGCGCGGCCGCGGCCAGCACGCTCGCGACCAGGGTCTCGAGGAGTCCCTTGCGGTAGCGCGCGAGCAATTCCCTGGGCAGCGAGCGGTCGTACGAC
>DATHHZ010000314.1:0-2290 GCA_035316965.1 Burkholderiales bacterium
CCTCGTATGCCGTGGCGGTGAGGAAGGCGGAATCGCCCCACAGCTGAACCGGCGACTGCTGCGCCAGAAGATAGCCCACCGCGCGAAAAACCGTTGCTATGACATCGTTGAACTGGCTCGCATACAGTCGCTGCGCAAGCACCGCAATCGCGGTGGCTTCGACATCGGGCCGACTTGGCGCGGAGTACGAGCCGTCGGACGCCTGCGCGGAGATTAGGTAGCCGAGCGCCGGTGAAACAGGGGCGAAGGCTTTCGCAGATTTGAGCGCGATGAGCGCCCAGCCGGTATCGAGCGCGTTACTATCGTAGCCCGGCCCGCCGCCAAAACCTCCATCGGGGTTTTGACGGTCAGACAACGCCGAGACGAGCGCCGAAGCATCCCGTCCGGCCAGGGCGAGAGATGCGATGCGGCGCGCGAGATATTCGGTGTTGCCCTCGGTCTCGCCGGCGATCGCGTCGGCGAGGTTCGCGGGAAGCGTGGAAAGCGTCTTGAGGGTCTGCGCCGCTTCGGTGCGGTTCTGAAGCGCGGTGGCTATCGACGTACCTTCGTTCGCCAGCGTACCGTCCAATTGGACCTGGCTTTGCAGCCACAACAATCCGCGCGAAACTTCAGGTGATAACGCCTGAGTCTGGGCCGTCGCGGCCCACAGCAGACCGAATAGGTAAAGCCACGCCCGGCCAAACCGCGGCAAATAACCCGATACGGGTCCCACGGCAAAACCTCCCCGCTACGTTGTTCGGTTCTTCTCCCGGCTTGCAGCCTAGGAGAGGTAGCGAAGAGAATACTGGAAAAAAAACTGCTTGAAACCCTGTCGGTTTCTACAGGGTGTCTAAGTCTCGACAAACTGTATATATTTATAGGTCCTTCCGACCAGAGTCGCTGAGCCCAAGAGATCAACGTCTCCTGTTCGGCTTGGATATCGCCGCGCAACCCATTCAATCACGACCCCGCAACAATCACCAACTCATTCCTCACCGACTTCACTCCCGGAACGTCCGCCACGACCTTCGCGGCCTTTTCCCGCAGCGCCCGGTTGTTTGCGGTCCCGTAGAGCGTCACCGCGCCGTCCGACACCGCGGCGTCGATCGCGAGGAATTTCAGCGCCGGGTCGGCGCCCAGCGCGGACTTGATCTTGTTTGCGAGCGCCTTGTTTTCGTCGATGGGAGGTTTGGGTGCCTCGATGGATTTCGGGAGATCGACGGATCTCGCCACCTGGATCGTTCCCTCGGCGGGCTTGGGCTGAGCCACCGCGCCGGCGACGGGATTGGTTTTCTCTTCGCTCTTCCACAGCGACTGGATTTGATCGCAAGCGCTCAGGCCCAGCATGAGTGCGCCCGCGGTCACGGCGGAAAAGGCGCCGCGTGCTTTTCTGTTCGATTTCATGATTTCTCCTTTACGGATACCCACCTCAGACACAGGTGGATTCCGATAAGTTTCTCGGAATGAAACGAATTTCGCAAGCGCCCATTTGCACTGTCGCCGCTGCCCGACAGGCGCATCCCGCAAGCGTGAAGACGCGCTTCCGGAACCGCTTGCAGTCGGTCCGGGTTACACTTGCGCCGCCCACGGTCCGCCAAAAGCAAAACCCCGCGCTCCCGCATGCCCGGTCCGCTGAACCTCGACGCGAGACTCGCCGCGATCCACGCGGCGGAGTATCCGCGCTTCTCCGACGCCGAGATGGCGCGGCGCCGCGCGGCGTTGGCGCGCGTCATGGAAGCGGCGGAAGTCGACCATCTGCTCATGTGCGGCGAACAGCGCGCCGGCACCGGCGTCGCCTGGCTCACCTCGTGGCCCGCCACCGTCGAAGCGTACGCGATCGTCGCGCCGCGAGAGCCGCAGGTGATGTACGTCGAGTGGTACAACCACTGGCCGCTCGCGCGCAAGCTCGCGCGCGACACCGAGGTGCGCTGGGGCGAGCACCGCGGCATCGACAAGGCGATCGCCGACCTCAAGGCGCGCGGCGCGAAGCGCGTCGGCCTGATGGGCGCCCTCGGCCTTTCGAATTGCAGGAAGCTCGAGGCGGTTTTCGGCCCGCTCGTCGATCTCAACCGCGAGTACGTGCGCCTGCGGCTGGTGAAGTCGCGGGAGGAGATCGACTGGATGCGTATCGCGGCGGCGCTCACCGATCTCGCGATCGAGGGATTGCGGCGCGAAGCGAGGCCCGGGATGACCGAGCACGAGCTGGGCGCCATCTGCGAATCGGCCTACCACCCGCAGGGTGGAGTGACCTACATCCACTACTTCCTCGTCACGCCGATGGCCAACCCGGAGTACTGCGTGCCGCGTCAAT
>DATHHZ010000315.1:0-3922 GCA_035316965.1 Burkholderiales bacterium
CCGCTGCCTGGGAGTCCTCCTCGACGAGCGGATCGAAGTGCCTCTCGTGGTGACGCATCGCGACAGGCCCGGTGAGAGAATCTGGTTCGCGAGCGTCGCGGAGCTTGGGCGGACGCGCTCGATCGAGACCCTCGTGCCCGATGACCCCAATACGCCCGAGATCGTCGGGAAAATCCGCGACCTGCGCCCGGATTTTCTTTTCTCGTTCTACTACCGCCTGATGCTCGGCGCGCCGCTGCTGGCGATTCCCGGGAGGAGCGCATTCAACATGCACGGCTCGCTCCTTCCGAAGTACCGCGGGCGTGCGCCGGTCAACTGGGCGATCATCCACGGCGAGGCCGAGACCGGCGCGACCCTGCACGAGATGGTGGAGAAGCCCGACGCGGGACGCATCGTGGACCAGGAAGCCGTTGCCATCCTGCCAGACGAGCCGGCCGTGGACGTGTTCGGGAAGGTCACGGGGGCGGCCGAGCGCGTTCTCAGGCGCAGCCTGCCCAAGTTGATCGACGGCAGCGCGGTGCTTCGCGCGCAGGATCTTTCCAAGGGCTGCTATTTCGGCGGCCGCGGTCCGGAAGACGGCCGCATCGACTGGAGCGCGCCTGCGAAGCGGGTGCACGATCTGGTTCGCGCGGTCGCGCCGCCCTACCCCGGCGCGTTCACCGAAGTGGAAGGGATGCGGCTGCGGGTGCTGCGCACGCGAAGGCGCGCGAACAAGGGCGCGGCGCGCGCGGCGGCCTTCCTGTACGCGGAAGACGGCCGCTGCTACGCCGCATGCGCCGACGGAGAGGTTCTGGAGCTTCTCGATCTGGAACTGGACGGACGGCGGCTCTCCGCGCAAGAATTCGCCAATCGCATCGGTGATCGCAGGATCCCGCTGCATTAGGGAGTCACGGTGAAAAGAATCCTCATCCTCGGCGTGAACGGCTTCATCGGCCATCATCTGTCCAAGCGCATCATCGACCGGACCGACTGGGAGGTCTACGGCATGGATATGCAGACCGACCGCATCACCGAGCTGCTCGGTCACAAGCGCTTCCGCTTTTTCGAAGGCGACATCACCATCAACCGCGAGTGGATCGAGTATCACGTCCGGAAGTGCGACACGGTGCTGCCGCTCGTCGCGATCGCGACGCCTGCGATCTACGTCAAGGAACCGCTCAAGGTCTTCGAGCTCGACTTCGAGGCGAATCTGCCGATCGTGCGGGGATGCGTCAGGCACGGCAAGCGCCTGGTCTTTCCATCGACCTCCGAAGTCTACGGCATGTGCACCGACCGCGAATTCGACCCCGAGGCTTCCCCGCTCGTGTACGGCCCGATCAGCAAGCCGCGCTGGATCTACGCCTGCGCGAAGCAGCTGATGGACCGCGTCATTCACGCCTACGGCATGAAGGAAGGGCTCGATTACACGCTGTTTCGGCCGTTCAACTGGATCGGTTCGGGACTGGACAATCTCAACGCCTCCAAGGAAGGAAGCTCGCGGGTGATCACCCAGTTCTTCGGCCACATCGTCCGGGGAGAATCGATCAAGCTGGTCGACGGCGGCAGGCAGAAGCGCGCCTTTACCTACATCGACGACGGCATCGACGCGCTGATGAAAATCATAGAGAACCGCAAGGGAATCGCGAGCGGAAAAATCTACAATATCGGAAACCCAAAGAACAACTATTCGGTCGGAGATCTGGCCAGAATGATGGTGAAGCTCGCCCTCGAGTACCCCGAATACCGCGCCAATGCAAGAAAGGTGAGGCTCGTCAAAACGACCGCAGCGCAGTACTACGGCAAGGGCTATCAGGACGTGCAGAACCGCGTCCCCAAGATCTCCCAATCCACGAATGATCTGGGTTGGAGGCCGCGGGTCAACATGCAACAAGCCCTGAAGCGCATCTTCGACGCCTACCGCACGCACGTCGCCGAAGCGCGACGGCTGGTCGAATGAAGCTGGCTCTGAAAGTCGATGTCGATACCTACCGCGGCACCCGGCGAGGGGTCCCCCGCCTGGTCGAGCTGCTGAAAAAGCACGGCGCCGGCGCCACTTTCCTCTTCAGTCTCGGTCCGGATCACACGGGGCGGGCAATCAAGCGCGCTTTCCGCCGCGGCTTCATTGGAAAGGTATCGCGCACCTCGGTGCTGTCGCATTACGGATTTGCGACCCTGCTCTACGGGACGCTCCTGCCCGGTCCCGACATCGGTCGCCGCTGCGCCGACGTGATGCGCAGGGTGCGGGACGCGGATTTCGAAGTCGGAATTCACGCCTGGGACCACGTGAAATGGCAGGACGGTGTGCCCGGGGCCGACGCCCGGTGGACCGAGCGCCAGATGCTCCTCTCGCGCGAGCGCTTCGAGGAGATCTTCGGGGAGCCCGCGCGCGCGCACGGCGCGGCCGGCTGGCAGACGAACTTGCACGCGCTGCGCCTGACGCAGCGTCTCGGCTTCGATTACTGCTCGGACACCCGTGGGAGCTGCCCCTTCATCCCCGTGTGGCGCGCCGAGATCTGCGCCTGCCCGCAGTTGCCCACGACGCTCCCGACGGTGGACGAGCTGATCGGAATCAACGGGCTCACCGCCAAGAACGTCGCAGAGCACGTGCTCGGTCTCACCCGGGAATGCCCTGCCGCGGGACATGTGTATACGCTCCACGCCGAGCTCGAGGGCGGAAAGCTCGCGCCGGCGTTCGACGCGATGCTCGCGGGGTGGAAAAGCCAGGGCTACGATCTGGTGTCGATGCGGGCCCTTGCCGAATCGCTCGACTTGAGAAGCCTTCCGCGTAACGAGATCGCGTTCGGCCGCGTCGCCGGACGATCGGGATTGCTCGCGCTGCAGGGCAAGGAATTTCTTTCATGAACGACGAACTCTTTCCCGGCTTCAAGCGCAGGCGCATCAGGACGAGCGGCGCGGCGATCAATCTCGTACATGGCGGCGTGGGCCCGCCGCTGCTCCTGCTGCACGGCTATCCGCAGACCCACGCGATCTGGCACCGCATCGCGCCCGATCTCGCGAAACGATTCAGCGTGGTCGCCGCGGACCTGCGCGGTTACGGAGACAGCGAAAAGCCCCACGGGCTGCCCGACCACGCCAATTATTCCAAGCGCGCCATGGCGCAGGACCAGGTCGAGGCGATGCGAGCCCTGGGTCATGAAAGGTTCTTCGTCGTCGGCCACGACCGCGGAGGACGGGTCGCGCATCGAATGGCCCTGGACCATCCGGCTTCGGTGGAAAGGCTCGCCGTGCTCGACATCGTGCCCACGCGCAAGATGTACGCAAGCGTATCCCGCGAGTTCGCCAAGGCTTATTACCACTGGTTCTTCCTGCTGCGGCCTGAGCCGATTCCGGAGACCCTGATCGGCGCCAATCCGGCTTTCTACCTGGAGAGCCACATGGGAACCCGCCACGCGGGCTTGAAGGCGTTCGCGCCCGAGGCGCTTGCCGAGTACCGCCGATGTTTTCGCGATCCCGCGACGATTCACGCGAGCTGCGAGGACTACCGCGCGGCCGAATCGATCGACCTCGTGCACGACGAGGCAGACATCGGCCGCAAGGTGGTCGCGCCGCTGCTCGTTCTCTGGGGCAAACACGGAACGGTAGCCCGCTGCTTCTCCCCCCTCGCCGACTGGGCCGAGCGGGCCGAAACCGTCCAGGGACGGAGCCTGGATTGCGGCCATTACATCCCGGAGGAAGCACCTGCGGAATTGTTAATGGAACTTGTAACATTCCTTTCATAAGCTACTGAAAGTATGGAACTTGCGTTCGCTTCTGAATTCGGGCGACAATGGCGCCTATAAGGGTGCCGACTCCGGATGGCAAACAAAGCAGTGAGCGACTTCGTGCTGCCCGCCACCGGCGGCAAGGAGTTCCGGCTCTCGGCGGTCAAATCCAAGCTGCTCGTGCTCTACTTCTATCCGAAGGACAACACGCCCGGCTGCAC
>DATHHZ010000316.1:0-4743 GCA_035316965.1 Burkholderiales bacterium
GCGCTTCTGATGGCCGACACGGTCTCCTCGCTCGCCTCAATCGATTTCCGCCACGATGAATGGGGCGTCGACGTCACGGTCACCGGATCGCAGAAGGGCCTGATGCTGCCGCCGGGTCTTTCGTTCAACGCGGTGAGCGAAAAAGCGCGCAAGGCCTCGCAAGGCGCGAAGCTGCCGCGCTCTTACTGGAACTGGGAAGAGATCATTGCCAACAACAAGAGCGGCTACTTCCCCTACACACCGGCGACCAACCTGCTCTACGGCCTGCGCGAATCGCTCGCGATGCTCGAGGAGGAAGGCCTGCAAAACGTCTTCGCCCGCCATGCGCGCCACGCGGAGAGCACGCGGTGCGCGGTGCGCGCCTGGGGCCTGGAGATCCTGTGCGCGGTGCCCGAGGAGTATTCGAACTCGCTCACCGCGGTGATGACGCCCGCCGGCCACGACGCCGACGCGCTGCGCAAGATCATTCTCGAAGCCTACGACATGTCGCTCGGCACCGGTTTGGGGAAACTCGCGGGGAAGGTATTTCGAATCGGACACCTCGGCGACTTCAACGATCTGATGCTCGCCGGCACCCTCGCCGGCGTCGAAATGGGGTTTGCGCTCGCGGGCGTGCCGCACAGAAAAGGCGGCGTGCTCGCCGCGCTCGATCACCTTGCCGAGAGCGCGCGGGCGGCCCCGCGCAAGGCGGCCTGATTGTTTCCCGCATCCGCGGAACCTGTTGGACTAGAAACCGCGGGGCCTTTTTTCCTAGGAGGAATGATGAAATTCGCCAAGTGCAGCACGCTTGCGTTGTTCGCGCTGACGGCCGCACCCGCCGTCGCATGGGAGCCGACCAAGCCGGTCGAGATTGTCGTCGCCGCGGGCGCGGGCGGCGCCTCCGACCAGATGGCGAGGATGATGCAGGCCGCCATCCAGAAGAACACCCTCATGAAGCAACCGATGGTCGTATCGCTGAAGGGCGGCGCGTCGGGCGCGGAGGCGCTGATCTACATGAAGTCGGGCGCCGGCGACCCGCACAAGGTTCTGATCGCCTACTCGCTCATCTACATGCTGCCGCTCTCGGCCAAGATCCCGTTCAACTGGCGCGAGCTCACGCCGGTTTCCGTCATCGCGCTCGACCAGTTCGTGCTGTGGGACAACACCACGCTGCCCCACAAGAACGTGAAGGAATTCATCGCCGCCGCCAAGGGCGCCAATCCGCAGTTCAAGATGGGCGGCACCGGCTCCAAGCGCGAGGACCACGTCCTCACCGTGTTCCTCGAGAAGAAAACCGGCGCCAAGTTCGCCTACCTGCCGTACAAGTCGGGCGGGGAGGCGGCGACCCAGCTCGTCGGCAACCACACCCAGTCGAACGTCAACAATCCTTCGGAGAATCTCGAAGTCTGGCGCGCCGGCCAGGTGCGCGCGCTGTGCGTGTTCGACAAGGAGCGCATCCAGTACAGGACCAAGGTCACGGACACGCAATCCTGGAACGACATCCCGACCTGCAAGGACGAAGGCGTCGACGTGCAGTACCTGATGCTGCGCGCCATGTTCCTGCCGGGCAAGGTGGCGCCCGACCAGACCGCGTTCTACGTCGATCTGTTCAGGAAGCTGACGCAGACGTCGGAATACAAGGACTACATGGAGAAGCAGGCCTTGAAGCCCGTCTTCCTCACGGGCAATGACATGCTCAAGTTCCTGGAAGAAGACGACACGCTCAACAAGAACCTGATGACCGAAGCCGGTTTCGTCGCGAACTGAGGGGTCTCCCCTCCTTGGATAAGGAGGGGTGGCGCGAAGCGCCGGGGTGGTTTGACGGGCGCACGCACTACCACCCCGCCCCTTCGGGGCACCCCTCCTCGACGAGGAGGGGAAATTCCATTACTTTCACAACGCGTTCTAAATGCCAAGACCTGAAACCGAAATCGTTGTCGAGGACCCCACTGCGCCGGCGAGCGACTCGCCGGCGGTGACCAGCAACCGCGCGGTCGACGTCGCCGTTTCGTTGCTGCTGCTGGCGTTCGCCGGGCTGCTCGGGTTCGACAACTGGCGCACCGGCATGGGGTGGGACGCCACCGGCCCGCAGGCCGGCTACTTCCCGTTCTATCTCTCGGTGATCCTCGCCGCAGCCTGCCTCTGGGGCCTCGCCAACGAGTTCCTCGCGCGCAAGCAGGCACGCGAGACCTTCGTCACGCGCGCGCAGCTTCGCCGCGTGTTGCAGGTTTTCTTCCCGACGCTGCTCTTTTGCCTCTTGACGCAATGGCTCGGGCTCTACGTGGCGAGCTTCCTGCTGGTTGCGGGCTTCATGGTGTTCGTCGGACGAATCGCAGTCTGGAAGTCCCTGCTCACCGCGTTTCTCTTCTCCCTCGTCATGTTCGTCACCTTCGAGATCGCCTTCGACGTCATCATGCCCAAGGGACCGATCGAATCCCTGTTCGGGCGCTAGGGCGAGATGGAGGCATTCGGCCTTCTCGTCTACGGTTTCAGCGTCCTGCTGACCTGGAAGATCCTCGCCCTGATGATGGTGGGCCTGGTCCTCGGCATCTTCGTCGGCGTGCTGCCGGGCTTGGGCGGGCCGAACGGGGTTGCGATCCTGCTGCCGCTCACCTTCACGATGGATCCGACCTCGGCCATCGTGATGCTCTCCTGCATCTACTGGGGAGCGCTCTTCGGCGGCGCGATCACTTCGATCCTGTTCAACATCCCGGGCGAAGCGTGGTCGGTGGCCACCACCTTCGACGGCTATCCGATGGCGCAACAGGGCAAGGCGGCCGAGGCGCTGACCGCGGCCTTCACCTCGTCCTTCATCGGCTCGCTCGTGGCGGTGCTGCTGATCACCTTCCTCGCACCCGGAATCGCCTCCTTCGCCTTGCGCTTCGGGCCGCCGGAATTCTTCGCGGTCTATCTCCTCACCTTCTGCTCCTTCGTCGGCCTGGGGCGCGAGGAGAAGCACAAGACCATCATCTCCATGGCGCTGGGCCTATTGCTCGCGGGCGTGGGCATGGACACGGTGTCCGGGCAGCTGCGCATGACTTTCGGGTTAGACGAACTGTTGCGCGGCATCAACTTCCTGGTCGCCGTCATCGGCCTGTTCGGCATCAGCGAGATCCTCCTGACCATGGAGGAGCGGCTTGCGCTGCGCGGCCACGCTGCCAGCATCAGCCTGCGCACGGTGCTGAAAGTGTGGAAGGAAATGCCGCGCTACTGGGTGACGCTCTTGCGCTCCTCCGCCATCGGATGCTGGCTCGGCATCACTCCGGGCGGTGCGATCGCCGCCTCGTTCATGAGCTACAACCTCGCCAAGCGCTTCTCCAAGGACAAGGAGTCGTTCGGAAAGGGCCGTATCGAAGGCGTGTTCGCGCCGGAGACCGCGGCGCATGCCTCCGGCACCTCGGCGCTCCTGCCGATGCTCGCGCTCGGCATCCCGGGCTCGGGCACGGCGGCGATCCTGCTCGGCGGCCTGATGGTGTGGGGGTTGAACCCGGGGCCGCTCCTCTTCGTCGAGCACAAGGGCTTCGTCTGGGGCCTGATCGCGTCGATGTATCTCGGCAACGTGGTGGGCCTCGTCCTCGTTCTCACCACCGTGCCGCTCTTCGCCGCGATCCTGCGCGTGCCGTTCTCGGCGATCGCGCCGATGATCGTGGTGTCCTGCGCGATCGGCGCCTACGCGATCCAGAACGCCATGTTCGACATCTGGCTGATGCTCCTCTTCGGCGTCGTCGGCTACGCGTTCAAGAAGATCGGCATCCCGCTCGCCCCGTTCACGCTCGCGCTCGTGCTCGGCAACCGGGCGGAAGATTCCTTTCGCCTGTCGATGATCGGCTCCGGAGGCGACATGCGCGTGTTCTGGTCGAACGGCCTGGTGGGCTCGATCACGACACTCGCGCTCATCCTGCTATTCTGGCCGCTGATCGCGAGTGGCTTCGCGCGGCTGCGGGGCGCGTTCGCCAACGACAGGAAAGGCACTGCGTGACCGACTCGAAAACCGTCCAGCGGGACGCGGCAGCCGGAGACGACCTTCTGTACGAGGTGCACGACGGAATCGGCCGGGTGACGTTCAACCGGCCCCAGGCGAGAAACGCGCTCACCTTTGCGATGTACGAGCGCCTCAAGGAAATCTGCGACGCGGCCAGCACCGATCGCTCGCTCAGGGCCCTGGTTCTGACGGGCCAGGGCGACAAGGCCTTCGCCTCGGGAACGGACATCAATCAGTTTCGCGCCTTCAAGACGCCGCAGGACGCGCTCGACTACGAAGCGCGAATCGATCGAATCCTGAGCGCGCTCGAGCAATGCCGCGTTCCGACCATTGCAGCCATTGCCGGCGCGTGTACCGGCGGCGGCGCGGCGATCGCGGCCTGCTGCGATCTGCGGATTGCGACGAGGACGGCGAGGTTCGGATTTCCGATCGCGCGGACACTCGGCAACTGCCTGTCCATGTCCAGTCTGGGCCGGTTGACGGCGCTCATCGGTCCGGCGCGCGTAAAGGATCTTATTTTCACCGCACGGCTGCTGGATGCCGACGAAGCCTTCGGGTTCGGTTTGCTGAACGAGATCGTGGAAGACTCGCCGGCGCTGGAGCGCCGCGCGGGCGAGCTCGGCCGGCTGATCGCAGGCCATGCGCCCCTGACGCTGCGCGCAACCAAGGAAGCCCTTCGGCGACTGCAGGAGCGCCTGTCGCGCGAGCAAGGCGAGGACCTCATTCTCATGTGCTACATGAGCCGGGATTTTCGGGAAGGCATGGATGCGTTCCTGAACAAG
>DATHHZ010000317.1:0-2241 GCA_035316965.1 Burkholderiales bacterium
CCGAAACACCGGTGCGCATTACACTATACAGGCTCATGGATTGGGCTCCTTTGGCAGGTTGCAGTTACAATGAAGGTTCTTGCTTGCGCGGGGCTGATGGTGAATCTCGACGCACAACGTCATGTCGTTCCCGGCTGACAGAACGAGCGTGCCTTGTCCGTCCAGCCACCGAAGCCGCTGGACACGAGGTGATCGACGATGTGGCAGATGTAACGCTTTTGCGCCGGCTGGTTGTTGGGGCCGGCATTGTAGCGGGCGACAGCCATGGTCCAGCTTCCCTCTCGCTGCTTCAATTCTTTGAGGAAGCGCGCGGCGTAATCGACGTTCTTGGCGGGATCGAACATCGCCCGCACCGAATCGAACTTGCCGCCGTGATAGTAGTGATTGATCTGCATGCAGCCGAGATCGATAAGCTTGATGCCCTTCTGTCTCATGGCCTCGAAGCTCGACATCGCGTCGTCCATGTTCTTCGCAAATACCGTCTGGCCGTCGGCACCCAGCGCATAGGGATACAGGGCGCCGCGACGACCGGTCTCGGTGAGACCGACGGCATAGAGAATGCCGAGCGGAATCCCGTGAAGCTGCGCCGCACGCGCCATTGCCCGCTCGCAAGGACGAGCGTTGTCCGCCTTCGTCTCGGCGGCGGCAGCGCTACAGATAAACAGGGCCGCGACGAATGTGCGGCGCCACGTCCTGGTCATGAGGCGTCTCCTGGTTGGGCTGCTGATCCTGCCGGGCTTGATTCGCTCCACCTTGCGACTGACCCGACGATGTGCCGGAATCGGTGAGCGTGCCCTGCCCCTGCGGCGATTGCTGCTGTCCGGCGAACGGAGGCTGCGGCTGGCCCGAGCCGGCTTGAAAGCCATCCAGCGCGCCATGCTGGACCGGCGCAACGTCGGCGACGTAACCCGCCGATTGCATCAGTTCGCGGATCGAGTCACGCTGCTGGTCCAGCATCTGGCTGGTGTCCCGGCGCTCCGCCGCAAGGTGGACCGAGACGGCCGCGCCGACGAGACGAAGCCGTACGGTGACATTGCCGAGCGCCGGCGGCTCGAGGCTGATGGTCAGGATCTTGAGCGGCTGGTCAGGCGCGCTGCTTGGGGGCGAAGCGGATTTGAGCGCGGGGGATGAAGCCGGCGCCGGGGAGCCCTCCAGCTCCGCCACGACGGCATTCGCGACCTGCTGGGTCGCGGTGAATTGCGCGACGGGCGGAAGGTGGGTCTCCTGCTGGACCACGGTGACCTTGGTCGCTTCGCGCAGTGCCTCGCGGCCCGAGACTTTCGCGGCATGCTCGATGTTGGCCGCCACCGCTTCGAAGCCCGGCGCGGCAGGCATGTTCTTTGAGGAAGCCGCGTTGCCTTGCGGCGCCGTCACGACCTGCGACGCCGCCGTCGACGGGCGTGTCCCGGGCTCGGAAATGTCCGCCTTCATGACGCTCACAGCGTTCGCGTCCGGCAGCGCGCGCGAGATGGAGGATCGCTCCGTGCGCGCAGGAACAGCCCCCCTGTCGCCATCGAACGATTTCGCCCGCGGCTGCGATGCCGGCACGGCGGCAAGCTCCTGTCCCACGATGGAGGAAAGGCTCAATGGACTCTGGATGTCCGCCTTTGCAAGGTCGTCGAGCGGAACGGATTTATGCGATGCGTCCGACCGCTCGACCGCCTCGGGGCGCCCGTGCAGCGTCTCGTCCTTGAATTCGTCGCGCTCCGCCAATCGCGCCACGCCCGCACGCAGCCGGCCCGGCTTCACCGGGCCCTCATGGTCCTGATCGCTCAACGCCTTTTTCGCCAGCTTCGACACCGTGTGAAGCAGGTCGTTGAACGATGAGTTCCCGCTCGCCTGCCCTCCGGCCGCCTGCCCGGACCGCGCGGTGGTACGCGCATTGATGGTTTCGGCGATGCCGACGAAAATCTGTCCCGAGGTTCCGTCGAGCTTGGTCATGGGCGGCGATCCGTCGTGAGGAGATCCAACTCCCTGAGCTGCTTCTGTGCTCGCTCGAGGACAGTCGTCGATGACGAGAGATCGAGACGCGCCGGCGTGGGCGGTGGATTGTCGGTTTCGGCACCGGCGGGCGTTCCTGAGGCCGGCTTGCGGACATCGAGCGCGAGCTGAAGCGTTGCATTCAGAAGCGAGTTGTCCCGCTCCGGCAGCCTGGATGCGTCAATCGCCTTCAGCTCGGCAAGACCGTCTTCGTAGTCGTCGGCAAGCGTCCGTGCCGCGCCACGGAAGAGATGCGCCCGC
>DATHHZ010000318.1:0-2635 GCA_035316965.1 Burkholderiales bacterium
GGCAGGCCGAAATTGCGGATGAAGACCGGATTCGCAGGGTCGGAGAGGTCGTAGACCTGGGTCATGCGCCGCACGCGCCAGCCTTCGATCCCGGAGACCAGGTAGGCGATACCGCTGTCGCACTCCCACCAGTTCTTGTGAGTGCCCTTCAGGCCCTTGACGATCGTGGTGAGCAGGCCCGGCCTCGCCGGGTCGGTCACGTCCCAGATTTCGTGCGCGACATTGCCGAAGGTGCGAAGGAGATACACCTTGCTCTTGTCGCCCTTGGGCAGCTCGCTGCCGTCGCACACGCGCACCATCTGAGCCCCGCCCGCCTCCGCCAATCCCGGCTCGCCGGGAATGTGAGCGAGGTAGTCGGGTTTTTTCGGATCGGTGACATCGACGATGGACGTGCCGTTGTCTTCCTTCTTTCCCGTGAGCGGGTTGACGATGTTGTCGCCGTGGTGGCCGACATAGGCGATCCAGCGGTTCCCCTGCTTGTGGATGATCGGCTGATAGGCGCTGCGCCCCTGGAGATCGTTGTAGCCGACGAGCTCCATGTTGCGCTTCTCGGCCTTGTTCTGAGCCAGGGCCTGACCGGCGAGGGCGACCCCGAGCCCCGTAAGCCCGGCGACGGACCTCATAAAACGCTTTCCCATGATTCTCTCCTCTGGTTGGTTTTTGCGGACTTGTTCTATTTTCTTCTCGCCGAGGGGCGCGCCTTGCGTCTGCGCCCCGGGGCGGTCCTATGCGCGAGCTTCTTCGGCACGTAGCCGATCGCCTCGACTTCGAGCCCGCAGTCCATCGGGGTGCGCCCGGCCTGGATGCGCGTCCTCGCGGGCAGGGTTTCGCGGCCCGAGAAATACGTGCGGTAGATCCGATCGAACTCCTCGGCGTCGCGCTGATCGCGCAGCCACACGATGACCTTCAGCAGGCAATCCATGTTCGAGCCGGCCGCTTCCACCAGCCTTTTCATATTGTCCATCACGAGGCGCACCTGCTCGGCAAAGGGCGGGTTCGGGAAAGGCGGAATCGGACGCCCTTGTTCCCGTGCCTCGCGCACCGCCCTGGAAAACGTCTCGTCGAACGGCGGCAGGCCCGAAATAAAGATCAGGTCGCCGTGGCGCACGCACAGGTTGAAGGGCGCATTCGTCGCCGGCAGGCCGGCGTCGTAATTGTGCTTTTCCATCGTCTCCTCCCTGCGCCGAATGGTATGACGCCCCCGGCGCACGCGCAACGCCGGTCCCGCCCGATTTTGCGACCTGGAGGTGTTCCAGGTGCCGGAACGCTTGCGGGGCTCTATTTGCAAGCCTGTCCCCGATTGCCTAGGATTCGGTCCTGATGAAAACGGATTCCGCGCGGCGCACCTTTCTTCGGACCGGTGCCTGCGCGTTGGGAGCTCTGCTCATGCCTGTCGAATCACCCGCGGCGAGCGGCCCGCTTGCGCGGCGCGTGCCGAAAACCGGCGAAGCGATCCCCGCGGTCGGCCTGGGCACCTGGCAGGTGTTCGACGTCGCCTCCGATGCGAAGGAGAAGGCACAGGCCCAGGAGACCCTGAAGGTCTTCGTCGAACTGGGCGGTCGCGTGATCGACAGCTCCCCGATGTACGGCTCCTCCGAATCCGTGACCGGCGAGCTCGCCGCGGCGCTCGGCGTCAAGGCCAAGCTTTTCGTCGCGACCAAGGTCTGGACGAGCGGCAGGCAGGCGGGCATCCGTCAGATGGAGGATTCGATGAGAAAGCTTCGCGTGGAGCGCCTCGACCTGATGCAGGTGCACAACCTGGTGGACGCGCCCACGCATCTTGCGACGCTGCGCGAATGGAAAAATGCCGGCCGCGTGCGCTACCTCGGCGTCACCCACTATCACGCCGGGGCGCACGCCGACCTGGAAAAAATCATCCGGCCGGGAGACATCGATTTCGTCCAGGTGAACTACTCTCTCGCCGAACCCGAGGCCGATCGGCGCCTGCTCGCCGCCGCGGCCGACAGCCGCACCGCGGTGATCGTCAACCGGCCCTTCGCGGAAGGGTCGATGTTCCGCCGCGTGCGCGACAAGGCGCTGCCCGCGTGGGCCCAGGAGATCGGCTGCGCGAGCTGGGCGCAGTTCTTCCTGAAATGGATCCTCGGGCATCCCGCGGTGACCTGCGCCATTCCGGGCACGCGCAATCCCAAGCACGTGGCGGACAATCTGGGCGCCGCCTCGGGGCCTCTCCCGGACGAGGCGATGCGCAGGCGAATGTCGGTATACTTCGAATCCCTCTGAACGAAGTCCGTTGCTGACGAAACTTCCCGGTCTCCGGCCGGGAAGAGAAACCCCGGCGTGCGCACGCTCTATTTCCTCATCTTCATCACCCTGCTCAACCACTGCGTGTTCGCGGGGATGCGCGTGTCGGTATCGCTCTATGCCCTTCACCTGCACGCGACGCCGTTCACGGTCGGCGTGCTGATGGCCCTGTACGCCTTGCTGCCGATGCTCTCGGCAGTCAGCATGGGACGCCTGATCGATCGCATCGGGTCTCGAGTGCCCATGCTCATCGGATCGGTCGCGATCGCACTCGGCGCGCTGGTCCCCTACCTGTGGCCGACGCTGACGGCGCTCCATCTCACGAGCGTCCTGATCGGCTCGGGCTTCATGATGTACCAGGTCGCCGCGCAGA
>DATHHZ010000319.1:0-13308 GCA_035316965.1 Burkholderiales bacterium
AGAGTATTCCGGTATCATTCTAGGCCATGAGCGAAGCCCTTTCAGGGAAAGTTGTGCTCGTCACCGGCGGCGCGAAACGCGTCGGCGCGGCGATCGTCCGCCGCCTGCATCGCGAGGGCGCGAACGTGATGCTGCATTACCGGGGATCGGAGCGCGAGGCGAGGGCGCTGCGCGCCGAATTGAACGCGGCGCGCGCCGATTCCGTCGCGCTGGTTCAGGCCGACTTGCTCGATATCGCGGGTTTGTCGGAAATCGTGAGGAACACGATCGGTCGCTTCGAGAGGCTCGACGCGCTGGTCAACAACGCGTCGACTTTCTTTCCGACACCGGTCGGCGAGATGACCCAGGCGACCTGGGACAGCCTCATGGGGGCGAATCTCCGGGCGCCGCTTTTTCTCTCGCAGGCCGCGGCGCCGCACCTCAAGAAGACCGGCGGTGCGATCGTCAATATCACCGACATCCATGCCGACCGGCCGCTCAAGAATTACGTGATCTACTCGATCGCCAAAGCGGGCTTGGCGGGTCTCACGCGCTCGCTGGCGCGCGAGCTCGCGCCCGACGTGCGCGTGAACGGCGTGGCGCCCGGTGCGATCATCTGGCCCGAGGACGGATCCTGGGACGACCTGACGCGCCAGCGCATCGTCTCGCACACCCTGCTCAGGCGCACCGGCGACCCCGACGACGTCGCCCGCGCCGTGTACTATTTGATTGCGGAAGCGCCTTACGTCACGGGGCAGATAATTCCCGTGGATGGAGGCAGGAGTATCAACTTATGAACGCGCCCGAAAAAATCCATTTCACCCGCAAGCAGCGTTTCGAGGCGGGCAAGCTCGAGAAGCGCCTGTGCCGCCTCGTCGGCGAGGCGATCGGCGACTACGACATGATCCGCGCGGGCGACCGCGTCATGGTGTGCCTCTCGGGCGGCAAGGACAGCTACGGGCTGCTCGATGTGCTCTTGAAGCTGCGCGAGCGCTCGCCGGTTTCCTTCGATCTCATCGCCGTCAACCTCGATCAACGCCACCCCGGGTATCCCGAGCGGGTCTTGCCCGACTATCTCGACTCGCTCGGCATTCCCTACCGCATCGAGGTGCAGGACACCTATTCCGTCGTGAAGCGCGTCGTCCCCGACGGCGAGACGATGTGCGGGTTGTGCTCGCGGCTGCGTCGCGGTGTCCTCTATCGCGTCGCGCGCGAGGTGGGCGCGACCAAGATCGCGCTCGGCCACCACCGCGACGACATCCTGGAGACGTTTTTCCTCAACCTCTTCTTCGGCGGCAAGATGAAGGCCATGTCGCCGAAGCTGCAATCCGACGACGGCAACCACGTCGTTATCCGGCCGCTGGCCTACGTGGCGGAAAAGGACCTCGAAGCGTACGCGCAGGTCAGGGGCTTCCCGATCATCCCCTGCGACCTGTGCGGATCGCAGCCTGCGCTTCAGCGAAAGCAGGTCAAGGAGATGCTGCGCGAGTGGGAGAAGCGCCACCCCGGGCGAGTGGACTCGATGTTCCGGGCGCTTTCGGATCTCGTGCCCTCGCACCTCATGGACCGCAAGCTCTTCGATTTCGCCGCGGTGCGCGCGACCGGAAAAACGTCTGGCGACGGCGACAAGGCGTTCGACTAGAACGCCGAGCGTGGAATATTACCGATCGTCGCCTCTCGGGGGCGTCAACCCCCCTCTTTCGGCCCCGTTGAACGAAATGAAGCCGTCACGCTCTATCTGTA
Organism: Burkholderiales bacterium; assembly: GCA_035316965.1. GTDB lineage: Bacteria > Pseudomonadota > Gammaproteobacteria > Burkholderiales > SG8-39 > VBDM01. The sequence continues at coordinate 1,723 of DATHHZ010000319.1, forward strand.
AAACAGGCAATGAAACATCAATGAGGCGTCGCGTGAGTATCGTCAGCTTTATCCTCGTCGCAGGCGTGGTTGCGTTCGCCGCCGCGATGGTTGGCCGGGTCACCGCACAGGACTGGCGCAACGCGAGCCAGGAGCGGGTGGGACTTGCGCCCGACCCTGCAACCGCCCGGGACGCGATCATCCAGGTGTACGCGGCCCGCGTCGTCGGATGGCGGGGCGTTTTCGGCGTCCACACCTGGATCGCGGTGAAACCGGCCGCGGTAGCGGAATACACGGTGTACGAGATCATCGGCTGGCGCCTGCGCTCGCAGGACACGGCGCTCGTGGTGCGGCATCGCGCGCCCGACATGCGCTGGTTCGGATCGACGCCCGAGCTCGTCGCAGAAAGACGCGGCGCAGGCGTCGAAGAACTCATCGCGCGCATCGACAAGGCCGCGCGCTCCTACCCGTGGGCCGGCGAATACACCATGTGGCCTGGGCCGAACTCCAACACTTTCACCGCCTGGGTACTGCGCGCGGTGCCCGAGCTCGAGGCCGATTTGCCGCCGACCGCGATCGGCAAAGACTATTCCGGGAGGAAACTCGTCGGGTCCGCCCCGAGCGGACGCGGCCTCCAGTTTTCGCTGTTCGGACTCGCCGGCTTCACCGCGAGCGCGGTGGAAGGCTTCGAAGTGAACCTCCTGGGCTTGAGCTTCGGAATCAATCCTTTCGATCCCTCGCTCAAGCTCCCTCTCTTGGGCCGCGTCGGCCCGGCGCGCGCGCTCGCATCGAGAGGCGACGAAGCCCCTGTACACAAACACGCTCTTTAGTTCGGTTCCTCCGACCCGCGTTATCCGCGTCCATTACAATTGAGGGCGTGAAGCCCGATTCGCCCTCCGCCCGGGAAGTGCTGCTCGTTGGCAGCGTCGGTCTGAAAAACAGCGAGGAGGTATTTCGCACCGTGGGGCCGCTCATTGGCGGCCGCATGAAGCGCATCCCCGACGGCGAGACCGGGCCGCGGACGTCGTGGGTGTCGCGCCTGCGCTTCGTGCTCGAGGACAATCCTTCGTTCGAGGATGACCCGCAGGAGGTCGCTGCGGGGGGCCGCATCACCCATCCCACCGAAGGCACGCGCACCTGGAAGGGCTCGGCCGTCATTGCGCGCGGCGCGGCACCGCTGCCGCGCATGCGCCTCAAAGCGGGCGTGCGACCGGAAGAGCTCCGCATCGGCGGCCTCGGTTATCCCGAAGCCGCGATCGACTCCTACAAGAGGCTCTGCGCGTTGCGCGATCAGGGCGTCGTTCCGAAGCACCTGCGCTTTCAGGTTTCGCTGCCGACCACCGCCGCGTTTCTGAATGCACACCTCGTCTACGAGCACCACGCAATCGTGGAGCCGATCTATCGCGGGCAGCTTTTCCGCGAAGTGGATGAGATCTGCAGGGCGGTCCGGCACAAGGACCTCGCCATCCAGTGGGACGTCTCGACCGAGATGGGTCAATGGGAAGGCGTGCGCCAAGCGTATTTTCCCGATGTCGAGGCGGGCATCATCGAGCGCCTCGCCATGCACTGCAACCGCGTTCCGCGCGACGTTGAGCTCGGCGTGCACCTTTGCTACGGCAGCTACGGCGGCCGCCACTGGAAGGAGCCGGAGAGCGCCGCCAACATGGTGGAGGTCCACAACCGGCTCATCCGGTCGCTCGACCGGCCTCTAGCCTACATTCACATGCCGGTGCCGGTGGGTCGCGACGACGAGGCCTATTTCGCCCCGCTTCTGGAGTTGAAACTGCATCGCCAGACGAAGCTCTTCCTCGGGCTGGTGCACGACTCGGACGGCGTCGAGGGCACGCGCCGCCGCATCGCCGTCGCGGCGAAATACGCGAGCGACTTCGGCATCGCCGCCGAGTGCGGCTTCGGCCGCCGGCCGCCGGAAACGATCCCTAACTTGCTGCGCGTACACTCTGAAGTCTGAGCTGAACTCTCGTCCCTCGTGAAGCGTTTCGCATTTCTGTTTGTAATGTTCGCCGCCGTGGGGCACGGACCGGCGCTCGCCCAAGCTCCGGCCTGGCCGCAAAAACCCGTGCGCGTCCTAGTGGGTCTCGCGCCCGGGGGCAATCCGGACACGCTCGCGCGCATGCTCGCGTCGAAGTGGGGCGATTTCTTCGGGCAGCAGTTCGTCGTCGAGAACCGTCCGGGGGCAGGGAGCACGGTCGCCGCGGACATCGCCGCCAAGGCCACGCCCGACGGCTACACCGTCCTCATCAGCGACAGCAGCGTCATCACCACGGCGCCGCACCTCTACAAATCCCTGCCCTACGATCCGTTCCGCGAACTTCAAGCCGTGTCGCTCGCGGTGGTGGTGCCGATGTGGCTGGTGGTGCATCCGTCGGTGCCCGCCAACACGGTCGCCGAGCTGGTCGCTCTGGCGAAACCGGCAGGAGACCCGATGCCGTACGCCTCTTCAGGCAACGGTTCGATCCATCACCTTACGATGGAATTGTTCAAGGCCGATACAGGCGCCGACTTCACCCACGTGCCGTTCAAAGGCGCAGGCCAGTCGGTCCCGGCGATGATCGCCGGCGACGTAAAGCTCGGGTTTATCGGCTACCCGGCGGCGGCGGGGGCGATCAAGACCGGGCGCCTGCGCGTGCTCGCCTTCAGCATGGCGAAGCGCTCTGCGCTCACGCCCGAGATCCCGACCGTTGCCGAGACCGTCGCCCCAGGGTTCGACATGTCGGCGCCGCTCGGCGTGTTCGTCGCTACTCGCACGCCGCGTGAGGTCGTCACACGGCTGAGCCGGGCGGTAAACGCAGCGGTGCGCTCCCCCGATCTGCTCGAGCGCATGGCCGCGATAGGCATGGAGCCGGCCGGTACGACCCCGGAACAGTACGAGAAAATGCTCCGGGAGGAGTATGAAAGGTTCGGAAGTCTGATCAGGCGGATCGGGATGCGGATCGACTGATAGTGCATTTGTAGGGCCAAGGTTGTCAAATTTGGATTGACACGATAAACTGAATGGAAATGAATTGCGCCGCCCGTCTCGTAGAAATCTTCGGCAGCCAAGCGGAAGTCGCGCGCGCCTTCCGGCTCGATCGCGCGGTCGTCAATAACTGGGTCAAGTCCGGCTATGTGCCGGCGCGCTGGGCCATGGAAGTCGAGCACGTCACCGGGGGCACGATCGCCGCGGTCGAAGTGTTGAACGAAGCTCACGCCAAGAAGCCGGTGAAAGTCAAATCGCGTCCCGACGATCATCTGTTCGGGTCGCCTCTTTCGGGGAAGGAAGCCATGAACGATTTCGCGCCCGCCAAACGCATCAGCTCGTTCCATCCGCCGCAGAGAACGCTCATGGGTCCCGGCCCGACCGAGATCCACCCGCGCGTGCTCACCACCATGAGCCAGCCGGCGATCGGGTATCTCGATCCGGTCTTCGTCGAGATGATGGAAGACCTGAAGGCGCTCTTGCGCTACGTATACCAGACCAAGAACCCGCTCACTTTCCCGCTCTCGGGCCCTGGCTCTGTCGGGATGGAATACTGCTTCGTCAACCTGGTGCGCCCGGGTGATAAGGTGATCGTGTGCAGGAGCGGCGTATTCGGCGGGCGCATGATCGAGAACGTCGAGCGCATGGATGGCAAAGCCATCGTCGTCGAGGACGAGTGGGGCTCGCCCGTCGATCCGCAGAAGCTCGAGGACGTGCTCAAGAAGAACCGCGACGCGCGCGTAGTCGCCTTCGTGCACGGCGAGACTTCGACCGGCGTGGAATCGGACGCAAAGACGCTGGTGAAGATCGCACACAAATACGACGCGCTCGCCATCGTCGATGCCGTGACGACGCTCGGCGGCTCGCCAGTGCTCGTGGACGAGTGGGAGATCGACGCGATCTACTCCGCCAGCCAGAAGTGCCTGTCGTGCACTCCAGGGCTGTCGCCGGTGTCGTTCTCCGAGCGCATGGTCGAGTACGTCAAATCGCGCAAGGACAAGATCCACTCCTGGTTCATGGACATGAACCTCCTGCTCGGCTACTGGGGCGCGGGCACCCGCACCTATCACCATACTGCGCCGACGAATTCGCTCTTCGGCCTGCACGAGGCGCTGCTCCTCATCCGAGAGGAAGGGCTGGAGAACAGTTGGGCGCGGCACCAGCGCCATCACAACGCGCTCAAGGCGGGGCTCGAAGCGATGGGGCTCAAGTTCCTGGTCAAGGAGCAATATCAGCTGCCGCAGATGAACGCGGTGCGCTGTCCCGAGGGCGTGAACGAGGTCGAAGTGAGGAAAACGCTGCTCAACGAATTCAGCATCGAGATCGGGGCGGGGCTGGGCCCGCTCGCCGGCAAGATCTGGCGAATCGGCATCATGGGCTACTCCTGCCGGCCGGACAACGTGATGCTGTGCCTCTCGGCCCTCGGCTCGGTGCTCTCCGACATGGGGATGTCGGTGCACGTCGGCGACGCGGAGGCCGCTGCGCATGGGGCCTACGCCTCGATGCACGCGAAGGCGGCCCAGCAGAAGCAGAAGAGCCGTGTCGCGGCCTGACTAGCGTGCCGAAGAATCACGCATTGCCGGGAATGATCGCGGCGCTCGCGCTGGCTCTTGCACCCTTGAGCGCAAGGGCGCAAGGCTCGCCCCAGATCGAGCGCGGCCGCTACATGGTTCTGACCGGCCACTGCAACAACTGTCACACGGCCGGCTACGCGCCGAAAGAAGGCGATGTCCCCGAGAAGGACTGGCTGCTTGGCAGCGGGCCGCTGGGCTGGCGCGGGCCCTGGGGAACGACTTACGCGTCGAATCTGCGCCTGACGGCGCCTGCGATGACCGAGGAACAGTGGGTCCAGTACGTCAAGACATTCAAACCGCGCCCGCCGATGCCGTGGTGGAGCATGAGGGAGACGACGGAGCAGGACCTTCGCGCGATGTACCAGTACATCAAAAGTCTTGGCCCGGCAGGCCAGCACGCGCAACCGTACCTGCCCCCGGACAAGGAACCCAAGCAGCCGTACAACCTGGCCCCAGTGCCTCCGAAGCAGAAGTAGACCGCGGCCCGAAACGGCCGCCGCCCGCTTGACAGAGTGTTGAGCAATCGCTCATAATTCGTGAGCGTTTGCTCAATTCGAACTCCACTCCCGCCCCATCCCGCATGTCGAGGCCTGCTGCAGCCCGCGTCAGTTCCCGCGCTCCGGCGATCGACCAGAGGGAAAAGCTCATCGGCGCGACCGAACGGCTGCTGGGCTCGCGGGGGCTCGGTTGCGTGACCACGCGCGACATCGCGCGCGCGGCGAAAGTCGCTGAAGGCGCGCTCTACCACCATTTCCACGACAAGGCCGAGCTGATCCTCGCGGTGGTGTTGCAGCAGCTCGGCGATTTCCCCGAGGTGCTGCAGGGCCTCCCCCTGCAGGTCGGGCAGAACACTGTGCAGAAAAATCTCGAGCGGGTGCTGGAGAGCGCGTTCGCCTTTCATCACCGGATCGCGCCCCTCGTGTGCTCGCTTTTCGCCGACCAGGAGCTGCTTGGGCGCGTGCGCAGCATGATGCATGAGCGCTCCATGGGTCCGGGGCGCACGACCTCCGTGATCGCGGCCTATCTGCACGCCGAGCAGCAACTCGGGCGGGTGCTGCCGGCCGCCGTACCCGAGACGGTCGCAGACCTCATGCTCGCCGTGAGCTTCAACACGGCCTTGCGCGACCATTTTTTCCACGGAGGTTCCGGGGGGGAAGCGAAAGGGCACCGCCAGTTGCGGGAAGCGGTTCGTGCTCTGGTCGTCGGCCTAGGCCCGAAACGCGGGGGAAAGCACGCGAGGGAAAAGAGATGACCGCTTCGGCTACGCTCCGCAGCTTTGCGATCGCCGCGACCGCCGCCTTTCTCGCGGCCTGCGCGGTCGGCCCCGACTACCACGAGCCGGTCGCCCCCGCGGTGGGCATCTACACCGAAAGGCCGCAGCCCGAGCGGACCGAAGCAGCCCCGGTGCGCGGCGGAGAGGCGCAGCGCTTCGACGTGGGGGCAGAGATCTCCGCCGATTGGTGGACGCTTTTCGGCTCGTCGGAGCTCGACGAGCTCATGCGCACGGCGCTCGCCAGCCATCCGACGCTCGCTGCGGCGCAGGCCTCGCTTCGCCAGGCGGAGGAGAACTTGAATGCCCAGTACGCGGTGCTCTATCCGAGCGTCGACGCAGGCTTGTCGGCGAAGCGTCAGCGCATCACCGGCGCGTCTTTCGGCAATCCGGCGATCCCCGGCAGCGTCTTCAATCTGTACAACGCTTCGGTCAACGTGTCCTATGCCATCGACGTGGCGGGTGGGGCACGGCGCGAGCTCGAGGCGCTGCAGGCGAGTATCGACTTCCAGCGGTTTCAGCTCGAGGCCGCATACCTTTCGCTGACAGGGAACATTGCGACCACCGCGTTCCGCGAGGCGTCGCTGCGCGAGCAGATCCGCGCGACGCGCGATATCGTGGATTCGCAGGAGCGCCAGCTGCAGCTGGTCGAGAAGCAATTTGAGCTCGGCGCCATTTCGCGCTCGGACGTGCTCGCGCAGCGCGCGCAGCTTGCGCAGACGCGCGCGAACCTGCCGCCGCTCGAGAAGGCCCTCGCGCAGACCCGCAATCAGCTTGCGGTCCTGATCGGCAAGTTTCCGGGAGAAGCGGGCCTGCCCGAGCTCGATCTCTCGGTGTTCCAGCTGCCGCAGAACCTCCCGGTCAGCCTGCCCTCGGACCTCGTGCGCCAGCGGCCGGACATCCGCGCGGCCGAAACCGTGCTACACCAGACCAACGCCCGCATCGGCGTGGCGCAGGCGCTCATGTTCCCGCAACTGACCATCAGCGGCAGCTATGGGGTGGGCGCGACCAACACCGCGAATCTCTTCGATCGCGGCAGCTTGTTGTGGAACATCGGGGCGAACCTGCTCCAGCCGATTTTTCACGCGGGGCAGCTCCAGGCGAGGAAGCGCGGCGCACAAGCCGCCTACGACCAGGCCTTCGCGGAGTATCAGCAGACCGTCCTCGGCGCGTTCCAGAACGTCGCCGATGTGCTGTTTGCCCTGGAGTTCGACGCGGTCGCGCTCAAGGCGCAGGCCGATGCCGAGGCTGCGGCGCGCGAAAGCCTCGAAATGACGCGCGCGCAGCTGCAGTTCGGCTCGGCGAGCTATCTCGCGCTCTACAACGCGCAGCGCCAGTACGAACAGGCAAAGATCGGCCTCGTTCAGGCGCAGGCGGCGCGCTACGCGGACACCGCGGCGCTGTTCCAGGCGCTCGGTGGGGGATGGTGGAGCCGCGGTGAGCAGGACCCGGCGCGGCCTAGGCTCGCGAACTGAGGCGGTGCCAGAAAAAGAGATCCTAAGGAGTTGCACTCGATGACTAAACGCATGCTGATCATGTTGGGTACGGTTGGGCTTTTTTTCGGCGGGATACTGGTCTATCAACTTGTCGTCAAGCCCGTCATGATGCGTAAATTCATCCCGGTCGGCGTCATCCCGCCCCAGACCGTTTCTACTACAAAAGCCGAATTCTCCGAATGGCAGGGAGAGTTCCAGGCGGTTGGAACGCTGCGCGCGGTCCGCGGCGCGGACATTGCGCCCGAGGTGGCCGGGGTCATCACCGCCATCCATTTCCAGTCGGGACAGGAGATCGAAGCCGGCGCGCCGCTCGTGCAGCTGAACGCCGAGTCGGATCTCGCGAGGCTGCAGTCGCTCGCGGCGGCCGCCGAGCTCGCGGAGGTCAACTACCAGCGCGATCAGAAACAACTGGAGATCCAGGCGGTGAGCCGGGCGGTGGTGGACGCCGACGCCGCGAACCTGAAGAGCGCGAAGGCTCAGCTCGCCGAGCAGCAGGCACTCGTGAACAAGAAGCTCGTGCGCGCGCCCTATGCCGGGCGCGTCGGCATCCGCGCGGTCGACATCGGGCAGTATGTGACCGCCGGAACCAAGCTGGTGACGCTGCAGGCGCTCGATCCGGTGTACGTGGATTTCTACGCGCCCCAGAAGGCGCTCGGGAAAATCGTGCCGAAGCAGAAGATCATCCTCCAGACCGACGCCTTCGCCGGTGAGCAGTTCCCGGGCGAGGTCAGCTCGATCGACCCGAAGGTGGACCCGGCGACCCGAAACGTCCAGGTACGGGGCACCGTCCGCAACCGAAAGCGGAGCCTGTTGCCCGGCATGTTCGCCACGGTGTCCATCGCCACGGGCGGGCCGCAGCGCTTTATCACGCTGCCCCAGACGTCGGTCTCCTACAACCCGTACGGCGACACCGTGTTCGTCGTGGAAGAACAAAAAGGCCAGGATGGGAAAGCATCGCTTCTCGCGCAGCAGAAATTCGTTACGACCGGCAGCACGCGCGGCGACCAGGTCGCGATCCTCTCGGGCATCAAGGAGGGCGACACGGTGGTCACCGCCGGACAGATCAAGCTGCGCACCGGGGTGCCCGTGATCGTCAACAACTCGATCCAGCCGGCGAACGACCCGGCCCCCCGGCCCAAAGACCAGTGAGCGAGGAGCGCAAATGAGGAAGTTCACCGACATCTTCATCGAGCGGCCGGTCCTCGCGACGGTCGTGAGTCTGACGATCTTCGTGCTCGGACTGCGCTCGATCGGGCTCCTGCCCGTCCTGCAGTACCCGCGCACGCAGAACGCGGTCGTCACCGTGACCACCGTCTACGTCGGCGCGGATCCCGCGCTGGTCGCGGGGTTCATCACCGCGCCGCTCGAAAACTCCATCGCCCAGGCGAACGGCATCGACTACATGAGCTCGGTCAGCCGCCAGAGCGTCAGCTCGATCACGATCGCCCTGCGGCTGAACTACGAGGTCGACAAGGCGCTCACCGAGATCAACACCAAGGTCAACGCCGTCGTGAATCAGCTGCCGCCAGGCTCGCAGCAGCCGGTGCTCACCGTCACGGTCGGCCAGACGATCGCCGCGATGTACATCGGCTTCGCGAGCGACGTGCTCGCGCCCAACAAGATCACCGACTACCTGATTCGCGTCGTGCAGCCGAAGCTGCAGGCGGTCGAAGGCGTGCAGTCGGCCGACATCCTCGGCGGCAAGCTCTTCGCGATGCGCGCCTGGCTCGATCCGGACAAGCTCGCCGCGTACAACCTTACCGCGGCGGACATCAGCACCGCCCTCGCCGCGAACAACTTCCTCTCGGCAGTGGGCACGACCAAGGGCCAGATGGTGCAGGTGAACCTCACCGCTTCGACCAATCTCCGCTCGGTCGAGGAGTTCAAGAACCTCGTCATCAAGCAGCAGGGTGGCGCGGTCGTGAGGCTCAGCGACGTCGCTAACGTGACGCTCGGCGCCGAGGACTACGATTCTGAAGTCGGCTTCGACGGGAAGAAGGCGGTCTATATCGGCATCAGCGTCGCGCCTGCGGCGAACCTGCTCGATGTCATAGCGCGCGTGCGCAACGTCTTTCCAGGCATCAAGGCGCAGCTGCCGCAGGGCCTGCAGGGTCAGATCGTCTACGACTCGACCAAGTTCGTGAACAACGCAATCGACGAAGTCATCTGGACGCTCGCGCAGGCACTCATCATCGTCACGCTCGTCGTGTTCGCCTTCCTCGGCTCGATCCGGTCGGTGGTGATTCCGACGGTGGCGATCCCGCTTTCGCTGGTCGGCACTTTCACCCTGATGTTCGCGCTCGGTTACTCGATCAACCTGCTGACGCTGCTTGCGCTCGTGCTCGCCATCGGCCTGGTGGTGGACGACGCCATCATCGTCGTGGAGAACGTCAACCGCCATTTGGATGAGGGCATGAAGCCGGTCCAGGCGGCGATCCTCGCCGCGCGCGAATTGGCCAACCCCATCATCGCCATGGCGGTCGTGCTCGTCGCGGTGTACGTCCCGATCGGCTTCCTCGGCGGGCTGACCGGGGCGCTCTTCACCGAGTTCGCCTTCACGCTCGTGGGCGCGGTCATCGTGTCGTCGATCGTTGCGCTCACGCTCTCGCCGATGATGTGCTCGCGCCTCTTGAAGCCCCACGACCCGAGCCAGAAAGGCTGGGATACGAAGCTCGTGCTGCTGCTCGACCGCAGCTTCGATCGGCTGCATCGCCGTTACGAGCGTCTGTTGCACGGGACGCTCGACTGGGTGCCCGTCACCGCGGTGTTCTCGCTCGTCGTCCTCGGAAGCATCTATTTCCTCTACGCCACCGCGAAATCGGAACTCGCGCCGCCCGAGGACCAGGGCATCATCATCAGCGCGGCGCAGGCCGCGCCCAACTCGACGCTGCAGCAGCGACAGCTGTACACGCGCGTGGTGTACGAGACTTTCGTGAAGCACCCGGAGACCGACCACGTGTTCCAGATCGACGTTCCGGGGCAGACGATCGGCGGCATGGTGCTCAAGCCCTGGAGCGAGCGCAAGGCCACGGCCGCCCAGCTCCAGCCGCTCGTCCAGCGCGAGCTCGAGCAGATCACGGGCCTGCGCGCCGCGGCATTCCAGCCGCCGTCGCTTCCCGGCGCCTTCGGTCTTCCGGTGCAGTTCGTCATCCAGACGACCGAGCCCTTCGAGCGCTTGTTCGGGGTGGCGTCCACTTTCCACCAGGAAGCGCAGAAGAGCGGCATGTTCATCTTCGTCGACAACGACCTCAGATACGATCTGCCGCAGTCGACGATCGTCATCGACCGGGAGCTGACGGCGCAGCTCGGACTCACCATGAAGGACGTGGGCGCGGCGCTGTCCTCGCTCGTCGGCGGCGGCTACGTCAACTATTTCAGTTTCCACGACCGCGCCTACAAGGTGATTCCGCAGGTGCAGCAGGCCGATCGGCTGAACGTCGACCAGCTGAACAATACCTATATCCGCACGGCAAGCGGCAACTCGATCCCGCTGTCGACTCTCGTTCACATCACGACGAAGACCGTTCCGCAGGCGCTCAATCGTTTCCAGCAGCAGAACGCGGCGACCATCGCCGGCGTGCCTTTCCCCGGGTTGACCCAGGGCGAGGCGATCGCTTACATGCAGAATCTCGGGAAAAGAACCTTGCCGCAAGGCTACTCCGTGGACTATTCCGGCCCGTCGCGGCAGTACATCCAGGAATCGACCGGGCTGATCGTCACGTTCTTCTTCGCGCTCATCATCATTTTCCTCGCCCTTGCGGCGCAGTTCGAGAGCTTCCGCGACCCGGTCATCATCCTCGTTTCGGTTCCGATGTCGATCTGCGGGGCGCTCATCTTCGTGAGCCTGGGGATCGGGGGTGCGAGCCTCAACATCTACACCCAGGTGGGCCTGGTGACGCTGATCGGGCTCATAAGCAAGCACGGTATCCTGATCGTCGAGTTCGCGAACAACCTCCAGAAGCAGGGGCTCTCCAAGCGCGAAGCGGTCGAAAAGGCGGCCGGAATCCGCCTGCGCCCGATCCTGATGACCACCGGCGCAATGGTGCTCGGCGTGGTACCGCTTCTCATCGCGACCGGCGCGGGCGCGGTGAGCCGCTCCCACATGGGGCTGGTGATCGCGACCGGGATCTCGATCGGGACGCTGTTCACGCTCTTCGTCGTCCCGGCGATGTATGTGCTGCTCGCCGCGGACCACTCGAAGCGGGCTGCGGGCGAGGCGTTGCCGGCGCCGGACGGGCACGCCGGGACGCACTGACCGCCGGTCCGGTCTCATGACGGCGCGGGTCTGCA
>DATHHZ010000320.1:0-6415 GCA_035316965.1 Burkholderiales bacterium
ACGCCGGAGGAGATGCGCGGGCGCATCGAGCGCGAAATCGCAAAATGGAAGCGGGTCGTCGAGCTGAAGAAAATCGAGCGGCAATAGCATGCGACAATCCATCTCGCGGCTGCTGAAGTGGCCGCCCCGATAGTTCTCTGCTGGAGCACATCCCACCCATGGCAGCCAAAGACAGACCTTTTGTGATCGCGCTCGAAGAGCATTACTGGGACACCGAAGTGGCGAAAACCTTCGGGAGCGGCGAGGCGCGCAGCCCCGAGCTGCGTCAGCGGCTGGACGACCTGGGCGCGCTGCGCATCAGGGAGATGGACGAAGCCGGCATCGACGTTCAGGTGATTTCGCACGGCGCGCCTTCGACGCAGCGCCTCAACGCGGCGACCGCGGTGCCGCTCGCCAAGCGCGCGAACGACAGGCTGCACGAGGCGGTGCGCGCCCATCCCGAGCGCTTCGCCGGCTTCGCCGCGCTTCCCACCGCCGACCCGAAAGCGGCGGCGGACGAGCTCGAGCGGACCGTCACCAGGATGGGTTTTAAAGGCGCGATGGTGCACGGGCCGACCAACGGCGTGTTCTTCGACGACAGGCGGTTCTGGCCGATATTCGAGCGCGCACAGGCGCTGGACGTGCCGCTCTATATCCATCCGTCTTCGCCCCTGCAGGCGGTCGCCGATGCCTACTACAAGGATTATCTGGACAAGTTTCCGCAGCTCCTCACGGCGGCCTGGGGCTACACCGTGGAGACCGCCACCCACGGCATCCGCATGATTCTATCGGGCGCATTCGACAAGTATCCGCGCCTCAAGATCATCCTCGGGCATCTGGGCGAGTCGTTGCCCTTCTCCGCCTGGCGCATCAACATGGCGCTCTCGCGCGGGGCCGATAAACCCAGCACCTTCCGCGACACCTTCTGCGAGCACTTCTGGATCACGACGAGCGGCAACTTCTCCACCCCCGCGCTCATGTGCTGCATCATGGAGATGGGCGTGGACCGGATCCTCTTCTCGGTGGACTACCCCTTCGTTCCGAATCCGCCGGGAACGAAATGGATGGCGGACCTCCCCTTGAGCCTCGAGGACCGGACGAAAATCCTTTCGGGCAACACCAGGCGTCTGCTCAGGATGTAGCGTGCCGCCCGCCTTGCGGGGGGGCTGGCAAAGAACGCGCGCGCGGGCTCGAGTCAGCGCCCGGCGCGCGTTCTACGGCACGATCGTCAGCGCGTTGGCAGCGACGGCGAATTCCGCGATCTGCAAATCTCCGACCCACGCCACTGCGCTCGCGATCGCCTCCGCGGCGCCTGATGGCAGAGCAAGCGACGCAAGAAGCCCGAAGGCAAACGCGAATACCAAATTGAGTTTCGTCTTCACATATCGCAGTGTAGCAAGTGTCATGCCAATTGCGATCTGAGACAGGATTGTCAATCTGAAACAGTGCGTTGACTCCATGAGCCCTGCTCACGGCAGTTTGAGTGTACGCACCATTGCGGTACAAAAAGAAAGCGCGATGCACCGAAGTGCATCGCGTTTCTTGGTACGGAAAGGCAGGCCGGGTCTTACTTCTTGTTGAGTTCCTTCCACGGATCCTTCACCGCGGTGCCCACCGTTTCGATCTCGACGTTGGCGAGCTTGCCGCCGACCCTGCGCACTTCGCGCAGATACTCGTTCTGCACGATGTCGCGGGTGGCCGGGTCGACCGAGATCGGTCCCCGCGGACTGTTCGGGTCCTTGAAGTTCTTCAGGAGCTCCATGGTCCGGTCCGGGTCGAGCTTGCCTTTCTGCTCCTTGATCGCGTACATGATCGCCGCCATGCCGTCGTAGCCGCCCACGGCGACGAAGTTGGGCGTCTCGTTCGCGCCGTAGTCGCGCTTCCATGCGGCGACGAAAGCCTGGTTCGCCGGACGCGTCGCGGCCGCGGAGTAGTGGTGCACGGTGAGCACACCGAGCGCCGCGTCGCCCATGTTCTCAAGCTCCTCGTCGGTGGTGACGTCACCCGGGCCGATCAGCTTGACTCCGGCCTTGGAGAGGCCCAGATCGCCGAAGGCCTTGAGTACCGCAGTCGCGGTCTTTCCCGCGGGGATGAAGACCATGAGCGCGTCGGGCTTGGCGTCCTTCACGCGCTGCATGTACGGAACGAAATCCGGATTCACGAGCGGGACGCGCACGGTGCCGGCGACCTCACCGCCCGCTTCCTTCGATGCCCTGACGAACGCGTCCTCGCAGTCGTGCCCGGGGCCGAAGTCGCTCACCATCGTGTACGCGCGCTTGAATCGCTTCGCCGCCCATTGTCCGAGCGGATAGCAGGACTGCCACAGGGTGAACGACAGGCGCGCGATGTAGGGCGAGCGCGTCGTGATCACCGCGGTGCCGGCGTTCATGATCACGAAAGGCACTTTCGCTTCGGTCGCGAGCGGCGCCATGGCCATCGCATTCGGCGTGAAGATCACCCCCGCGAGCAGGTTGACCTTGTCGCGCACGATCAGCTCCTGAGCGAGCTGCTTGGCCTTGTCCGGATTGGGGCCGGTGTCGTCCCGGATGAGGAATTCGATGTTGACCCCGGGCGGCAGCTCCTTCTGGTGCTCCTTCAGGTAGAGACGCATCCCGCGCTCCATGTACGGCCCGAGATTGCCGTTCAGTCCGGAGTAGCTGGTGATGAAGCCGATCTTGATCGTCTGGGCGAACGCGCTCGCCGTCGCGAGCGCGAGTCCCAGCGCTGCAGCCAATGCGGCCAGTTTTTCCTTTTTCATGTCCCTCCTCCTAGAAAAGTCATTGCCAGGCGCGGTTGTCGACCGTGTTTTCGAAAGTCGCTCCGGGTTCGACCAGTCCCCAACCCAGAGTCCACTGATAGGTGTGATCGAAGCGCTCGCGGGTATAGGGCACGGGCGGTGCGTTGAGGATGCGCGAAACCTTGAGCTCCTTGGCGTCGAGCAGCCCGCCCGCCTCCTCGACCAGGTAGCGCGCGTGCTTGCGAGGATCCTTGTCGATCGCCTCGGCGGCCCGCGCCTCTGCCTTGAACATCGCGGCGAGCGTCGGGCCGTCGAGCTCGTCCCCCGCCGCTTCGCTGCGCGTCGAATGCGACTCCATCAGCACGCGCATGCCGCGCTTCTCGGCGACGCTGATCCAGGGCTCCATCAAGCTCGCCGCGGCGACTTCGCCCTTGCTGAGCGCCTCCAGCCGCTCCTTCATCGTCCCAGCGAAAACCCACTTGATCTGCTCGCGCTTGAGAAACCCCTCGAGCAGCTTCAGCGTGGTGAAATGCGAGCCGTTGAAGGGGCTCACCGCGATCGGCTTATTCTTGAGCTGCTCGGGCTCGTAGATCCGCGCCTTGGGATCGGTGACGATCGCAAAAGTGGACATCGCGGACCCCAGCGCCACGATCTTCGCGGGACGATGCCCCGTCTTGCCCGCCTCGACCGCGCGCTTCATGACGCCCCATTCGCACATGCGAAACTGGTCGCACTGGCCCTGGTCGTAGAGCGCCTCCATAGTGCGCTCGAATATGTTCTCCCGCAGCGCCTGATGATCGGAGTCGCGCTGCCCCGATCCCGGCGTCTTCAAGATGTCGACGTCGAGTCCCTCGTCCCGGAAAAAACCCTCGTCGCGGGCCACGAGCAGCGGCAGGTCGTGGATCGCGTTCATCATCGAAACTCGCACTTTCTTCAGGGCCTTCGCCATGGCGCGCCTCCTTGCGTCCGGGGGCGACTAGTATATTTGACCGGGGGGAAAAATACAGCGTTGCTTCAGGCCGCGCCCGCCCGCAGAGCCGGCATCACTTCCCTTACGAACAGGTCCATCGAGCGCATCGCCTGCTCCGGGGGCAGGTCGCCGAAGGAAAACACCAGCAGCAGATAATTGATTCCCGATTCGCGCACCACCCCGGCGAGCTCCTGCGCGACGGTCACGGGCGCGCCGGCCACCAGGCGCGTGATCGCAGCCGCCGACGTGGGGCTGACGTTCAGCAGGTCGGGCCTGCCGTACTTGCGAGTGAGATAGGTCAGGTGATCGCTCCAGACCTTGTACGCGGCGCCGCCCGTCCTGGCCGCCTCCGCATCGGTGTCGGCAATGAAAACGTGCTGGGATTTTCCGAGCTTCGGCGCGCGCACGTGCGCGTTGTGGCGCCCGGGATCGTTTCTGTGCCGCGCCCAGATCTCCCGGTATTGCGCGTAGAGTTTGCCAGCTTCCGCGGCGCTCGTGTTGAGCACGGTGTGGTAGCCGTGACGAGCCGTGAACTCGATCGAGTTCTTGTCGCTGCTAGGGAACCACAAAGGGGGATACGGCCGCTGGCGCGGCTGGACGTAGAGCTCGAGGTCACGGTAGGAGAAATATTGCCCCTCGTGGTTGAGGATGCGGCTCCCGCAGGCGGCAAAAAAAACCTCGAGCGTCTCGCGGTAGCGCTCGCGCGACTCATCGACGTTCTTCATGAAAAAATAAGAGGATTCGATCGGCGAGACACCGCGCCCCACGCCGAGCTCCAGGCGCCCGCCGCTCATCTGATCGAGCATGCAGATCTCGTTGTAGAAGCGAAAGGGGTTGTACCAGGGCAGACAGAACGTGAGAGCACCCAGCCGGAGCCTCGCCGTGCGCTGGATCGCCGCGGAGAGCACGAGCGCCGGCGAACCGTCGATCGAGAGCGGCGTGCCCTGGTGCTCCGCGATGTGCCAGGCGTAGAAGCCCGCCTTGTCCGCGGCTTCGGCGATTTGCAGCTTGTGCTCGAAGATCTCGCCCGCCGGGGCATCGGACCACTCGATCCAGTCGAAAATGCCGAATTCGAGCGGGCTTTCCGGAAATGCGTTGTCCGTCACGGCCTCCTCCTCATCTCTTGACAGCGAATTGAAAGACGGGCGTCAGTTTCCTGCAAGGGGCTTCGTGCAAATTATCCCTGGCCGCTCGCCGAACGGCCTTTGAGAAAGCCCGCCATGAAAAGGTTCCTTGCCGGATCGATCGCTTCTTTCCTGTCTGCGTCCGCGCACGCCCAGGCTCCCGAACCCGCGGTCGAGCCCAACACGCTCGCCACGGCCATTTTCCTGGTGCTGTTCGTGGGCTTCTGCGCCGGTTTCGTCTGGATGGTGTGGCGGAACAAGGACAAGAAGAAGGAGAAGGAATAGCCGGAACGGAGGGTGCCGGGATCAAACTTCGATCCCCCGGTAGAGCCAGTCCACCTCCCAGAAGGTTTCGGGCGTCCTCTGCGCAAGCAGATGATTGCGCAGGTCGCGCGCGCCGCCGTTCGCGTGGATGATGTCGCCGAAGATCCGCGAAGTGATCGTGACGCGCGCGGTGCGCAGATACCGTTCCTGCTCGTAGGCCTGAAGCGCGGAGTTGACGTCGCTCCCCGCCTTTTCGAGTTTGCCCGAGAGCACCACCGCGTCCTCGATCGCCATGCAGGCCCCCTGGGCCAGGTATTGCAGGGTGGGATGCGCCGCATCGCCGAGCAGCGCGACGTTGCCGCGCGTCCAGCCGGGCCGCGGCTCGCGGTCGTGCAGCACCCAGTTCTTGTCCTTGCCGACGTAGCCGAGCATCTCCTGCACGTGCGGCGTGGTGCGCGAGAAGACTTCGGCCAGCTCCTCCGGGCCGCCGTAGTCTTGCCGCTCGCCGTTCTCGAACCTGCGGCTCGCGACGGTGGCCACGTTGTTCATGACGGTGCCGCCGCGCAGGCGGTACTGGACGAAGTGCAGGTTCGGCCCGATCCAGATCACCATGTCGTCGAAGTGCGACTGGTCCCTGACTTGGTCGAACGGCACCACGCCGCGATAGGTCACGTGTCCCGCCGGACGCGGCGCCCCGTCGCCGATGAGGATCTCGCGCACGCGCGAGCGCAGCCCGTCGGCGCCTATCATCGCGCGTCCCTCGTATTCCGAGCCGTCTGCGAATCTTGCGACCACGCTGCCGTTGCGGTCCTCGAAGGTCGTCAGCTCCTTGGAAGTGTGCAGGCTGATCTCGCCGCGCTTGCGGCAAGCCTCCAGCAGCGCGCCGTGCAGGTCGCGGCGATGAACGACGGTATAAGGGGCGCGGAAATGCTCGCGAAACGGTTCGCCGCAGGAGATGCGCGTGAGCTCGTGTCCGGTGAGCGCGTCGATGAGGATCAGGTTCTTGGTGAACACGGCCTGCGGCTCCAGCTCCTTCATGACGCCCAGCCAGTCGAGCATGCGGTAGGCGTTCGGGCCCTGCTGGATGCCGTAGCCGATCTCGCCGAATTCGGGCGCCTTCTCGAGCACGCGCGAGCGCATTCCGCGGCGCGCGAGCGCAAGCGCCGCCGCCACGCCGCCGATGCCGCCGCCGATGATGAGGACTTCCGGAGGAGTCGCGCTCACGGGTCAGGAATTCTACATCCTGAGCGCCGCCTTGCGGCACGCCGGCCGCGCTACAATGGCTTTCATGAGCTACGAGCACGCGTCCTCTTCGTTTCTCTGGACGGCTTCGAGCTTCAA
>DATHHZ010000321.1:0-2044 GCA_035316965.1 Burkholderiales bacterium
TCAATGTTTCGACGGCGTCGTTGATGACTTCGACGATCACTTCCATCATTTCCGGCGCATCGCCCGGGTCGGTGCCGGTATAGAGCCCGAAAAACCCGGTGTCGCTGTAGGGCGCATGGAAGGTGTAGATCGAGTAGCACAGCCCGCGCTTCTCGCGCACCTCCTGGAACAGCCGCGACGACATCCCGCCGCCGAGCGTGTTGGTGAAGACCTGCAACGAGAACAGCGACACATCGGTCTGCGGCACCCCTTCCAGCGCCAGCGTCAGATGGGCCTGCTCGAGTTCACGGTGCACCACGCGGGAGCCGCCCTTGCCGAACATCGCGGCCTGCGGCTTTGGTGCGGCCGCGCCGCCGAAGCTCGCAAACCGCTCCGTCACTTCCTCGACCACCCGCTTGTGATCGATCGCGCCGGCGGCCGCCACCACCATGTCCGGACCGCGATAATGCGTTGAGAGGTAGCCGCGCAGCGTATCGCGGCTAAAACCCTTCAAGGTCTTGGCCGTGCCCAGCAACGATCGTCCCATCGGCTGATCCGGGTAACAGAGCTCGTTGAGATGTTCGAACACCACGTCGTCGGGCGTATCCTGCGCCGCACCGATCTCCTGCACGATCACGCTCTTCTCGCGCTCCAGCTCGTCCGGCACGAAAGACGGATTGGCGAGAATGTCGGCGAGCACGTCGAGCGCCAGCGGCACGTCGGCCTTCATCACCCGGGCATAATAGGCCGTGGTTTCGGTTGACGTGCCGGCGTTGAGATCGCCGCCGACCGCCTCGATTTCCTCGACGATCTCGCGCGATGAGCGCCGCGTGGTGCCCTTGAACGCCATGTGTTCGAGCAGATGCGAGATGCCATGCTCGTTCGGCTTTTCGTCGCGGCCGCCGACTCCGGCCCACACCCCGAGCGCCGCGGTTTCGAGATGCGGCATGCTATCGGTGATCACGGTGAGGCCGGAGGGAAGTTTGGTGACATCGACGCTCATCCGGCAACTCCTTGCTTCGCGGCGCGGCTGACCGACAGCACGAACCGTTCGACTTCAGCCTGATCGTTCTTCATGACCTTGATGTGCTCGGGCTTGGTCATCAGGCCCTCGAGCCAGGGCGGCAGCTCCGGACGCACGCCGCAGGCCGCCTCCACCGCATCGGGAAATTTCGCGGCATGGGCGGTCGACAGCACGATATTCGGAATTTTCGAATCCGAGGTGTCGCGATCGGCCACCGCCAGCGCCACCGCGGTATGCGGGTCAACGAGATCGCCGGCCTCGCGCCAGGCGGCGCGGATCGCCGCACTGGTTTCGGTCTCGTCGGCACGCCCGGCGTCGAATTCCTCGCGGATCGCCGCCAATGTCGCGTCGGGCAGCACGAAGCGCCCGGACTGCTTCAGCGACGCCATCAACCTGCGCACGCTGGCCGCATCGCGGCCGCTTGCCTCGAACAGCAGCCGCTCGAAATTCGACGAGATCTGAATGTCCATCGACGGCGACGCGGTGGCGTGAACTTCGCGCACTTCGTAAATCCCGGTCTTGAGCGTGCGCGGCAGGATATCGTTGACGTTGGCGGCGATCCGCAGCCACCGGATCGGCAGTCCCATTCGCTTGGCGACGTAGCCGGCGAAGATGTCGCCGAAATTTCCCGTCGGCACGGTGAAATCCACCGTCCGCAACGGCGAGCCGAGGGCGACTGCGGACGTGAAATAGTACACGACCTGGGCGACGATCCGCGCCCAGTTGATGGAATTGACGCCCGACAGCGCGACCGCATCGCGAAAGCTGTGATGATTGAACAGCCCCTTCACGATCGCCTGGCAATCGTCGAAGGTGCCTTCGATCGCGAGCGCGTGAACGTTGCTGGCGCCCGTCGTCGTCATCATCCGCCGCTGCACGTCGGAGATTCGGCCGTGCGGAAACAGCACGATCAGATCGACATTGTCGGCACGCGCGAACGCATCGACCGCGGCGCCGCCGGTATCGCCCGAGGTTGCGACCACGATGGTGGTGCGCTGCGCGCGCTTGGCCAGCACATGATCCATCAGCCGCGAGATCAGT
>DATHHZ010000322.1:0-4452 GCA_035316965.1 Burkholderiales bacterium
TTGATCGCGAGGTTGCTCGTCTGTCCGATCACCAGGGTGTAGCCGTCGGCCGGAGACTTGACCGCCTGCTCAACGCCCAGATTGCCTCCGGCGCCGGGTTTGTTCTCCACCACGAGGGTCCATTTGACGCTGTCGGAGAGCTTGTTCGCGATCGTGCGCGCGGCGATGTCGGTTCCGCCGCCGGGCGGGAACGGGACGATCAACCGGATCGGCTTCGCCGGATAAGCCTGCGCCACCGCGGTTTCCGTGAAGAGCGCGAACGCCAGCGACACGAAAGCCGTGGCCGAGACGAGTCGTGATGGATTCATGCAGACGTCAGCTTCGGGCGCCCTATGGTATGTCAAGGCGGAACGAGCCGCCAGGCGGCTTCGGGTCCGTCGCGGCAGGCGCCGTAGCGGAACGGCTGCGTGGCGCGCCCAGGCGTGTAGAAGCGCAGGTCGATGAACCACACGCAGGTCGAGCCCGCGCTAATTCCGTCGAAGGCCGGCAAGTCGGCGAACCAGCGGTAGACCGCCATCGCGGGGGAATTCCATGCTTCCCGCGCGAGCGTCTTATTGGCGCCCTCGCCGTAGCGCGTTCGCGTTTCCCAGTGGGCCGCCGACAAGGGCTCATAGACGGAGTCGAGCATCGCGATGAAGCCATCGCCGGGCCGATAGACGCGCGGCTCCTCGCGTATCAGGTTCACGTGGGCGAAGCGGTGCGCTTCGGCGTCGGAGACAAACACCGTCCAGTTGAAAGGCGAGACCGGCCGCGGCTCGACGTTGACAGTCGCGCCGCCCAGACCGAGCGAGCGGGCGTAGCGCTCGCCGAACTCGACCGCTTTTTCTTTTTGCAGATACTGAAAGCCGACATAGGCGACGAGCACCACGCTCGCCGCGACAGCCGGCCAGCGGGAACGGCGGAGAACCGCCGAAGCGGCGAGGCCCGCCGCGATGATCCCGCTGAACCACAAGTCGACGATGAAAGTCGTTCCGATCTGCGCCCTCCAGTCCGAAAGCGGCGCGAGGATCATGGTGCCGTAGCTGGTGATGACGTCGCCCGCGATGTGCAGCGCGAGCCCGAGCGCCGTGACGCCGTAGAGCGCGCGCCAGCCGCGCGGCTCGCGAAGGATCTTCGCGAGCACCCAGGAAACGACGAACGCCCACAGCGGCATGAGGACGAGCGAATGCGTCACGCCGCGGTGGTTCGCGAGGTACTCGACCGGCCCGACGAAGGCCACGACGAAGTCGAGGTCGGGAGCGGCGCAGGCGAAAAATCCTGCCGCGATGCGCCGCGGGAGCGAGCGCTGGGGCGCGTCCTTCGGCGCGGTGGCGCGGGCGAGCAGCGCTCCGGAGAGCGCGTGGGTCAGGGTGTCCACGACAGGATCGAGGCGTTCCTGTCGATCCAAGCGACGGGCCGGCTAATCCACTTTGACCTTGGCCTGCTTCACCACCTCGCCCCAGCGTGCCACCTCGTTCTTGAGGATGACGGCGAATTCCGCGGCGGAGCCCCCCGCAGGCTCGAGGCCGTCGCCCGCCAGAACCTTTTCCGCGTCCTTCGATTTCAACGCCTCGTTCGCTTCCTTGTTGAGACGCTCGACGATGTCCTTCGACAAGCCCTTCGGACCCACGAGGCCGTGCCAGTTGATGACCTCGTAGCTCGGGTATCCCGACTCGCGCACCGTGGGAACGTCGGGGGCCGCTGCGATGCGCTTGGGCGTGGTGACCGCGAGCGCTCTCAGGCGTCCGGACTTGACGTATTGCAGCGTCGTCGCGACGCTGCCGAAGATGAGCTGGGTGGTTCCCGCGATCGTGTCGTTCAGGGCCGGTCCGGTTCCCTTGTAAGGAACGTGCGTGATCTTTATTCCGGCCGTATACAGAAAGTACTCGGTAGAAACGTGCACGTGGCTACCGTTTCCGCTCGAAGCATACGCGAGCTTGTCGGGGTCCTTCTTGGCGAGCGCCACCAGTTCCTGCAGCGTCTTCGCCGGAACCGAAGGGTGCACCGCGACCACGTAGGGCCCGCGCGAGAGCTGCACGATAGGCGTGATGTCGTTCAGGGGATCGAACGACAGCTTGTACACGTTCGCATTGACGGTGTAGCTCGCGGGGGTGAGCAGCAGCGTGTAGCCGTCCGCCGGGGACTTGATCGCGTACTCGGAGCCGAGGACGCTGCCCGCCCCGGGGCGGTTCTCCACGATCACCTGCGTTCCCATGCGCTCGGTCAGCTTCTGCGCGATAACCCGCGCGATGAAATCGGACCCGCCGCCCGGGGCGAAACCCACGATGATCTTCACCGGCTTGGACGGATATTGCTGCGCTCCCGCGGCGCCGGCCGCGAGCGATGCGACGAGGATTGCGAGCCAGCTTGTGATGTGTTTCATGGTCATTCCTCCAGTTGAGGGGCGATCTTAATACGGCCCAGGACTGCCGGCAGCGGGCGGCTTGACAGGGCTCCTATATTTCGATAATACTAGAAATATGGAATCGACGACCGCCGTTGCCAGCCTCGCCGCCCTGGCCCAGGACGCGCGCCTCGCGATTTTCCGGCTCCTCGTGCAAAAGGGCCCGGAAGGCCTCTGCGTCGGGGACATCGCGGCCAAATTCGGAATGGCCGCCGCTACGCTCTCTTTCCACCTGAAGGAGCTGACCAGCGCCGGGTTGCTGGTCGCGCGGCAGGAGGGCCGCTTCATCTACTATGCGCCGAATTTCGAAGAGATGAACGCGCTGGTTTCCTATTTGACCGAGAACTGCTGCGGCGGGCAGACCTGCGCTCCGGCATGCAGACCCCTCGCGCGCAAACGAAAGGAGAAAGTCACATGAAACGATTCCATGTTCACGTTTCCGTCCAAGATCTGCCCAAGAGCCTGCGTTTCTACAGCGACCTCTTTGGCGCGCCGCCGTCCGTCGTGAAGGACGACTACGCCAAGTGGATGCTCGAGGATCCGCGGATCAACTTTGCCATTTCTCGACGCGACCGCGCGGCCGGGGTCAACCACCTGGGATTTCAGGTGGATTCGGACGAGGAGCTGAAAGATCTGCGCGAGCAAGTGTCGAAAGCCGGTATCGCTGCGCTCGACCAGGCCGGGGCCTCGTGCTGCTACGCCAAATCGGACAAATACTGGATCGAGGATCCGCAAGGGGTCGCCTGGGAGACGTTCCATTCGCTCGGCAGCGTTCCCATCTTCGGTGAAGAAACAAGACGCAGCGGGGAAAAGAACGCGTGCTGTGTTCCAACGGAGAAAACCGGATCCAGCGCGGCCTGCTGCAGCTGAAGCCTTCGTGAGCCGGGTGCTGAAGGCAAGTTCCGCGCGTACAGCGCCGGCAGCCACCCGAAAACTTCGTTCGCCAATCCGGCGGTGATCTTCAGGGAGCGGCCCAAAGGCTCGGGATAGAATCTCCGCAGGATGGTCCCGTCATGATCTCCGGTCTCGTACAGATCCTGGTTTTCCAGGGTCTGGGCGAACTCATCACGCATTTCCTCTTGCCTTTGATTCCGGGACCGGTCATCGGCCTCGTCCTGCTGCTCGGCTTCCTCGCGCTGCGTAGAGGCGTGAACGCTTCGCTCGATGAAGTGGCGAGCGCCTTCAGCCAGCATTTCGGGCTGCTGTTCGTTCCCGCAGCCGTCGGGGTCGTGATGTTCTGGCCGCACCTCAAGGCTCACGCGGTCGCAATCGCGGCGGCGCTGGTGGTGAGCGTGATCCTCACCATCGCCGTCACCGCGCTCGTCCTCAAGGCCTTGTCCCGGGGCTCGCGCAAATGACCGGGCAGCTCACACCGGACTTTCCCAACATTTACGAGATCTGGGTCTACCTCTCGGGCAGCCCGCTGCTCGCGCTGATTCTCACCCTCGGCGCGTACCAGATCGGCGTGATCGCCTACGATCGGGCGAACCGGCATCCGCTCGCAAACCCGGTGCTGATCGCGATCGTCCTCGTTGCGGCAACGATCACCCTGATCGACATGCCGTATCCGAAGTACTTCGAGGGCGCGCAGTTCGTCCACTTCCTCCTCGGAACTTCGACGGTTTCGCGTGGGGTGCCGGTCTACAAGGGGCTCTCCGCGATGCGCGGACGTATCGTGCCTTTGCTCGCCGCGCTGCTTGCCGGCGGCGTTACATCGATCGCGAGCACGGTGGGAATCGCGCGCCTGCTCGGGGCGGACGCCGCGATCGTGGGCGGCTTCGTCGCCAAGTCCGTGACCGCGCCGATCGCGATGGGCATCGCCGAGCGGATCGGCGTCTCGCCGACTCTGACCGCCGTCTTCGCCGTATCGACCGGCATCCTCGGCGCCGTTCTTGCGCGATTCGTGCTCGATGCTGTGCGCAGCCGCGAGTGGTGGCAGCGCGGTTTCGCGATCGGCGTCGCCGCTCACGGCCTGGGCACTTCGAGGGCGTTCAGCGTCAATGCAGAGGCGGGAGCCTATACGAGCCTCGCGATGGGACTGCACGGCGTGCCCGGTGCCGTGCTGATAC
>DATHHZ010000323.1:0-7071 GCA_035316965.1 Burkholderiales bacterium
CGCACCATCGCGACCTTGTCTTGCACGCGCACGTCGAATCGTGCCACGTTGACGACCATGCGCTCGTGCATGCCGTCGCCTATCGGTTCCTTTTCGTCCGTCACCGAGACGCGGAACGCAACTGTGCGGCCCTCGACTTTCACCACCTCGGCCTCGGCGCGAACGCGCATGCCCACCGGCGTGGCGGCGAAGTGGCGGATATCGAGGCGCGTGCCTAGCGACTGGTGCCCCGCGGGGAGCAGGTGCTCGATCGCCGCGAGCGCCGCCGCCTCGATCACGTTGATCATGACGGGCGTCGCCAGCACGTGCACGCGGCCGCTGCCCACGCGCGGGGCGGTGTGCTCCTCGCCCACGATCAGATCCGCAGTGCCTTTAAGGCCGGGCTTCAGGTTCTCTGTCGAGCTCATCGGGTTCTCCTGCGGGCATAATAACGCCGGAATGTCGGACTTGGATATGATCAGCGAAGACCGAAGACGCACGACCTAGGAACAAAATGAAACCGACTTTGAAACCCGGACTCACCTACGTCAGGAAAATCACGGTCGACGAGCCTCGCGTCATCAATTTCATGGGCGACGATTGCCGCGTCTACGCCACCCCGCGCATCATCAGCGACGTCGAGTACACATGCAGGGACTTCCTGCTCGGGCACCTCGACCCGGGCGAGGACTCGGTCGGAACCAAAGTAAACTGGGAGCACGTGGGCCCTGCGCTGCTCGGTGCCGAAATCACGATCTCGATCAAGCTCACGAATGTCGACGGCCGGCGCGTCACTTTCGAAGCCACCGTCAACGACGGCGCCGACGCGGTCGCGCGCGGCACGCACGAGCGGTTCATCGTCGACGTACAGAAGGTGCGCGAGCGGCTGCTCAAGAAGAAGAAAGTGCAGCGCAGCTGACATGCGGGTCGGCCTCCTGGGCGGCGGCGTCATCGCGAGGCTCTTCCTCGAGCACGCGCGCAGCGGCGAGATGGGCGAGGCGCAGATCGTCGCTCTTGCTGGGCGCAACGAAAATTCGCGGGGTAAAGCGCTCGCGGGCGAGTTCGGCGTGCCCTTCGTACTCGGAGTGGACAAGCTGATCGCCGCCCGCCCCGAGGTCGTCATCGAGGCCGCCTCGCACGACGCCGTGCGCGAGCACGCCGAGGCGCTGCTCTCGAACGGCGTCGCCGTCATCGTGCTCTCGGGCGGGGCGCTCTGCGACGACGAGCTGCGTGCGCGCCTCGAGCGCGCCTCGGCGAAACACCGCGCGCTGCTCTACCTTCCCTCTGGCGGAATCGGGGGCCTCGACGCGCTCAAGGCCGCCTGCGCGGCCGGCGTGGACGAAGTGAGCATCACCGTGACCAAGCCGCCCGCCGCGTGGAAAGGCATCGCCTACGTCGAGCGCGTGAAAATCGATCTCGATCGCCTGGCCGGTCCGGTGACCCTGTTCGAGGGCACCGCGCGCGAGGGCGTGCCGCACTTTCCCGCGAACGTCAACATCGCCGCCGTGCTGTCCCTCGCCGGGATCGGCTTCGACCGCACGCGCCTCAAAGTGGTGGCCGACCCGGCGCTCATGTTCAACACCCACTTCATCACGATCAAGGGCAAGACTGGAGTCATCGACCTGCGCTTCGAGAGCGTCCCGTCGCCCGACAACCCCAAGACGGCGATGCTCGCCTGCTACAGCGCCCTCGCGGCCTTCCGTCAATTCGATTCGCCCGTGCGCTATGGCACCTGACGGCCGCTTACGCGAGTCGACCCGCAGACGATATCTGAAAGTGGACACGGCGACCGTCGCCGATGTCCTCGACGTGCTCGGGCTCCCCGACCAGGGTCTCGCGCCCCAATTCACGCCCTTTCCCACAAACGCGGGTCGGATGGGCGGCTGGGCCTACACCCTCCGCGGAAGGATGGCGCGCTACGCCGGGAGCGGCGATCCGCGGAAGATGAAGGCGGTGGACGGCGTCGGCCGGGGAGAGCTCACCGTGTGGTCGGGCGAAGGCAGGGGCGTGTGCTTTTTCGGTGAGTTGATCGCGCTCGGCATGAAGCGGCGCGGCTGCGCCGGCGCGCTCGTCGACGGCGGCATCCGGGACATCGAATGGATCAAGCGGCAGCGATTTCCTGTTTACGCGCGGTATCGCACGCCGGTGCAGTCGATCGGCCGCTGGAAGGTGACGGCCTGGCAGGTGCCCGTCGAATTACCGGGCGCGACAAGAAAACGCGTGAGGGTGCGCCCGGGCGATTTTATTCTTGCCGACGCGGACGGCGTGATCGTGGTTCCGGCCCGCGCCGCATTCAAGGTGCTGCTCGAGGCCGAGCGCCTGACCGCAAAGGAGATCCGCATCCGGCGCGATCTCGGCCGGGGCGCAAGCCTGGAAGACGTCCTGAAAAAATATGGTCACGTTTGAGGCGTTGTAGAATCGCCCCGATTCCACGGCAACGCGGCCGGGTTTTTAACCCGCCCCACGGCGTGGAGTAAGATGACCAGAATTCTGGTCTACCCAGACAGACAACTCAGCGCACTCCGACAATGAAAACTATTTCCCTCTCCGACGTCAAGGCAAGGTTGAGCGGCCTAGTGGACGAGGTCGAGCGACGCGACGAGGAAATCGTCATCACGCGCAACGGCCAGCCGGCGGCGGTCCTCGTCAGCCCCGACGAATACGATAGCTGGAAGGAGACGCTCGCGGTGCGCTCGAATAAAGCGCTGATGCGCGAGATCAAGGCGGGCCTTGCGGCAATCAAGTCCGGCAAGGCGCGGCGCCACAGCATCGAAAAACTGTTCAAGTAGCGGGCTCGGCGGGACCCATCCGAGCGAGGTGCACCGCACCAGCAATCATTTCGATGTCATCTTTTACCAAGGCCATCCGAAGTCACCAAGGTCTGCGCAAATAGCGCAAACCGCCATCGCAGTCGTGAACTGTCACACCCCGCGTTTCTTCATCGCCTCGAGCATCGGAGCGATCAGATCCATCGGCACCGGGAATACGATGGTCGAGGTCTTGTCCCCGGCGATGTTGCTCAAGGTCTGCAGGTAACGCAGCTGCATCGCCTCGGGCTGCTTCGAGAGCATCTGCGCCGCCTGCAGGAGCTTTTCCGAGGCCTGCAGCTCACCCTCGGCGTGGATGATCTTGGCGCGCCGTTCGCGCTCCGCCTCGGCCTGGCGCGCGATCGCGCGCACCATCGTCTCGTTCAGATCCACGTCCTTGATCTCGACGTTCGAGACTTTGATACCCCAGGCCTCGGTCTGCGCGTCGAGGGTCTTCTGGATGTCGATGTTCAGCTTCTCGCGCTCGGCGAGCATCTCGTCCAGCTCGTGCTTGCCGAGCACCGCGCGCAGCGTCGTCTGCGCGAGCTGGCTCGTCGCATTGAGGAAGTCCGCCACCTGGATCACGGCCTTCTGCGGATCGACGACGCGGAAATACACCACCGCGTTCACCTTCACCGAAACGTTGTCGCGCGATATCACGTCCTGCGGCGGCACGTCGAGCACCACCGTGCGCAGGTCCATTTTCACCATCTGCTGGATCACCGGGACGAGGATGAACCATCCCGGCCCCTTCACCGCCCAGTAGCGCCCGAGGTTGAACACGACGCCGCGCTCGTACTCGCGCAGGATCCTGAACGACCACACCAGCAGGATGACGAGGACCAGCAGCGCGCCGAAACCGAAACTGAACATGATTAACCCTCCGTGATGGGAGCCGTATCAGGGCTCGGGCACGACCTCGAGCAGCAAGCCGTGCATTGCAACGACGCGCACGCGCTGGCCCGCCTTGAGCGGCTCCGCGCTGCGAATGCGCCAGGTCTCGCCGTGGATCCGCGCCCAGCCTTCCCGCTCGCAGTCCTCGAGCGCCTCACCGGTGCTGCCGAGCAACTCTTCGCGCCCGCTCACGACCGGGCGCCTTTGCGCTTTCACGGCCATGCCGACGACCAGGAACAGGAACGCGGCGCTCCCGGCGGCGAGCCCGAGCACGAGCGAGAAGGGAACACCGAAGCCGGGGACGTCGGTATCGATGAGGATCACCGAGCCGACCACGAAGGCGATCGCCCCGCCGATCCCGAGCGACCCGTACGCGGGGAAAAAGAGTTCCCCCACCATGAAGGCGATGCCGACGAGCATGAGCGCGAGGCCCGCGTAATTGACCGGCAGCAGGTGAAACGCGTAGAGCGCGATCAGCACGCAGATCGCGCCGACGACGCCGGGAAACACGAGGCCGGGGTTGGAAAACTCGAATACGAGAGCGTAGATCCCCAGCAGGATGAGGACGTAGGCGATGCTCGGATCGGTGACGACCGACAGGAACCGCGTGCGCCAGTCGGGCTCCAGCGCGGTCGCGACGACCTCCGCGGTCTGCAACACGCGCTCCATATCCGACACTTTCAGCCTGCGGCCGTCCAGCCGCCTGAGCAGGTCGGGCACGTCTTCGGCTACGAGGTCGATGACTTTCATCTTGAGCGCCTCGGACGCGGACAGACTCACCGCCTCCCGCACGGCGCGCTCGGCCCATTCCGCATTTCGGCCGCGCATCTGGGCGAGGCTGCGGATGTACGCCGAAGCGTCGTTCACCTGCTTGCGGGTCATCGTGCTCGAGGTGCCGCCGCCTTCGCCTTTCCCGGTCTTGCCGGCCTTTCCGTCGGTCTTGCCGTTCTCGTCCTGGGCGCCCCCGCCGGGCGCGCCGATCGCAACGGGCGTCGCCGCGCCAAGATTGGTCGCCGGCGCCATCGCCGCGACATGGCTCGCGTAGAGAATGTAGGTCCCCGCGCTCGCGGCGCGCGCCCCGCCCGGCGCGACGAACGCGGCCACCGGCACCGGCGAGGCGAGGATGTCCTTGATGATGGCGCGCATCGAAGTATCGAGGCCGCCCGGAGTGTCCATCTGCAGCACCACCAGCTGCGCGCCCTGCTTCCCTGCTTGCTCGATTCCGCGGTGAACGTAATCGGCGATCGCAGGCCCGATCGCGCCGTTGATCGTGAGCAGGACGACGGGGGGCCCCGGCGCCCACGCCAGGGCGGGCGACAGCGCCCACACTGCGAGCAAGGCCTTATCCCAGCGCAAGATTCGTCCCCAATAACTCGTTCAGCCGCGCGATGAGCAGCGCTCTAAGTGTAGTCTATACCCCGCAGGGCCGGACCCTCTGGACTTCCGTCGGCGATCGCAGTACCTTCACCGGCGGAAAAACGAGCAAGCCGAGTCCGGGTCATTCCAACGGAGAAACCATGTCGAGAGAATCACTTCTGTCCTTGATGGCAGCCGTTTTGCTGTGCTCTTCGCTTCCCGCCTGGAGCCAGAATTTGCCCGAAGGCAAGGGCAAGGAAATTGCGGCGGCCAAATGCATGAGCTGCCATGCGTTGGAGGCGCGCGTGGGCAACGGGTACACCGCCGAGGGCTGGGCGACCGCGGTGCGCATGATGACCAACCACGGCGTGCCGCTGTCAAAGGAGGAGATCGCGACGCTCACGCCCTATCTGGCGAAGAACTACCCGGAAAAGAACAAGGCTGAAGCAGTCGTGGTTCCCGGGCCCGCCAAGGTTTCGATGAAGATCTGGCAGGCATCCACGCCCGGCTCGCGGCCGCACGATCCGCTGGCGGCGCGGGACGGATCGCTCTGGTACACGGGCCAGATGGCCAACGTGCTCGGCCGCGTGGATCCGAAGACCGGCAAGGTGAAGGAATTTCCGCTCAAGACCGCCCACTCCGGCCCGCACGGCCTGGTGGAGGACAGTGACGGCAACATCTGGTACACCGGCAACACCGGGGCCTTGCTCGGCAAGCTCGATCCGAAGACGGGCGCGGTGACCGAGTATCCGATGCCGGATCCGCAGGCGAAAGACCCGCACACGCTGATCTTCGACAAGGCCGGGATCCTGTGGTTTACCGTGCAGAACGCCAACCGCATCGGGCGGCTCGACCCGAAGTCGGGCGAGATCAAGCTGCTCACGCCGCCCACGCCGAAATCGCGCCCCTACGGCATGGCGCTCGATTCCAAGGGCAATTTGTTCGTCGTCCAGTTCGGCGTCAACAAGGTCGCGAGGGTCGATCCGAAGACCCTGGAAATCCGCGAGTACACCCTGCCGGATCCGGCTTCCCGTCCGCGGCGCCTTGCCATCACCAGCGACGACATGATCTGGTACTCCGACCATTCGCGCGGATACCTGGGCCGTCTCGACCCGGCGACCGGCAAGGTGACCGAATACCCGTCTCCGAGCGGGCCCAAGTCAGCGCCCTACGGTATCTCGGCGATCAACGACGTCATCTGGTACAGCGAGTCCGAGGCGAAACCGAACACCGTGGTGCGCTTCGACCCCAAGACGGAGAAGTTCCAGAGCTGGACGATTCCCGGCGGCGGCAACATCGTTCGCAACACGGACGTGACGAAAGACGGCAACTTCGTGCTTGCCAACAGCCTGGTCAACACCGTGACCTTGGTCACGGTCCCCAAGTAAGGACCACGCCTCCTCAATAGCGTGCGACCACCGCCAGGCGCACGGTGCGCGGCTCAGCCGGGTGGAAGTGGATGCCGTTCATTGGCGCCTGCGGCACGGGATCATTGCAGGTCGTTCCAACCTGATTCGTGCATAGCCGCGAAGAATAGTAGTACTCGATGTCGTTCGACTTGCGGTTGAAGAGATTGAAGACGTCGAAATTGACGCTGGTCTTCGCGTCGACCTTGTAGGAGGCGCGCGCAGAAAAAATGGTCGAGGACTGCGAGCGCTGGCTGTTGTCCTCTTTCAGCGGCCGCGGGCCGAAGTAGCGCGCATGCACGGTCCCCGACCAGGGGCCGAGGTCTTTCACCGATACGCCCAGGGACGCCACCCGGTCGATCGCTCCCGGAATATAGGTGCCCACCCCGGCCGGATCGCCGTCCGTGAACTGCGCGCGCGACACCGAGAGGTCGAGGTCAATGAGCAGCCAATCGTGCGGAATATAGCGGTTCGACCACTCGATGCCGCGGCGCAGGCTCGAGCGGCTCGCTTCGGTGGTGCCGGCGTCGCCTTTGAATACCAGCTCGGAGTCCAGGGCGAGCCGCCACAGCGAGAGAGAGGATTGCAGGTGGGGGACCCTCTCGGTGCGCATCCCGATCTCTTCCCCC
>DATHHZ010000324.1:0-2129 GCA_035316965.1 Burkholderiales bacterium
GTTCACGGACGCCGAGATGACCCGCGTCGCGAGCCTGCCGGCAGGCGTCCAGCGCGACACGTCGAAACGCAGGTGATTCGACTGCTGTCGGGCGGCAATCACTTCTTCTTGGGCGGCAGCGTCATCGCGCGCACTACCGCGGTCTGCCGGGTGCGGAAGTCGGCGAGCTTGGCGGCGAGCGCCGGGTCGCCGCGCGAGAGCCATGCGATCGCGAAAAGGGCGGCGTTGGCCGCTCCCGCCTCGCCGATCGCAAAAGTCGCGACCGGAACCCCCTTGGGCATCTGTACGATCGACAGCAGTGAATCCAGCCCGTGCAGATATTTGGAGGGCATCGGCACCCCGAGCACGGGAAGCGTCGTTTTCGCTGCGATCACACCGGCCAGATGCGCCGCGCCCCCGGCACCCGCGATGAAACAGCGGGCACCCTTCGCGCTCAGCTGTTCCACCCATTCCGTGAGCGCGTCGGGCGAGCGGTGCGCCGACAGTACCTTGGCTTCGTAGGGTACGGAAAAATCGGTGAGCTGCTTCGCCGCCTCGCGCATCACCTCCCAATCGCCTGGACTTCCCATGACGATCCCGACAAGGGGCGAACGGCTAGCCATTTCTTATCCTCCCAATTGTTGTCCTGTCAGACGGCGAAGGGCTTCGCGGTACTTGTCGGAAGTCTTTGCGATCACTTCCGCCGGAAGCCGTGGCGCAGGCGGTGTCTTGTTCCAATCCAGGGTTTCCAGATAGTCGCGCACGTATTGCTTGTCGAATGACGGGGGGCTCGAACCGGGTTGGTACCGGTCGGCGGGCCAGAAGCGCGAGGAATCCGCGGTGAGCGCCTCGTCGATCAGAACCAGATTCCCCTTCTCATCCGTTCCGAACTCGAACTTGGTGTCGGCGATGATGATGCCGCGCCCACGGGCGTAGTCTGCCGCTTCGCGGTATAGGCGCAGGCTCACATCGCGCACTTTGGCCGCAAGCGTCTTGCCGATCAGCTTCTCGGCCCGCTCGTACGATATGTT
This sequence comes from Burkholderiales bacterium, assembly GCA_035316965.1. Classification (GTDB taxonomy): domain Bacteria; phylum Pseudomonadota; class Gammaproteobacteria; order Burkholderiales; family SG8-39; genus VBDM01. Next base: position 1,011 of record DATHHZ010000324.1, read on the forward strand.
CTCGTCGTGAGCGCCGGCTTCTGCCTTGGTGGCTGGCGTGAAAATCACCTCCGGCAGCTTGTCCGCCTGCTTCAGACCCGCGGGCAGCGGAATGCCGCAAACTGCGCCAGTTTTCTGGTAGTCCTTCCAGCCCGAGCCGATGAGATAGCCGCGCACCACCGCCTCGATCGGCAGCGGCTTGAGCTTTTTCACTACCACCGCACGGCCTTTGACCTGCGCCGCTTCGTCGCCGCCCTTCACCACCGACTCGGGCGCGGCGCCGTCGAGATGGTTGGGAACGATGTGTCCGAGCCTCCTGAACCAGAAATTGGACATTTCGTTCAGCACGCACCCCTTGTCGGGTATCGGATCGGGAAGGACCACATCGAAGGCCGAAAGCCGATCGCTGGTGACAATGAGCAAGCGGTCGCCGTCCACTGCATACATATCGCGGACCTTGCCCCGGCCGAGCAGCTTCAGGCTCTTGAGATTCGACTCGTAGAGCGGGAACGCCATTCCCTATGCTGCCTGTTTCTCCAGCTCCGGACGGTATTTTCCTTGAGCCGCGAGTCCGTTCATGCGGGCCCGGTGATAGAACGCCCGCTGAGCGGCTGCGACGTTGCCCGACTGGCCGCGCCAAGTCTTCAGGGGCGGATTCTGCAGCGCGCGGCTGAAGGAGAACGTGAGCGGCCAAGGCAGTCCCGGCATTCTCGCCATCTCGTTGAGGTGTGCCGTCGCAGCCTCATCGCTTTGACCACCCGAGAGAAATACAACACCGGGCAGGGCCGCGGGCACGGTACGCTTCAGACAACGCACCGTTTCCTCTGCCACGCGCTCGACTCCGGCCTGTTTCGGGCAGCCCTTGCCCGAGACGACCATCGAAGCCTTAAGAACGGTGTGCTCGAACGACACGTTGTGAGCGCGCAGCGCCGCAAATACTGCGGTGAGCGTCGCCTCGGTCGCCTCGTAACAGCGTTCGATCGTGTGGTCACCGTCGAGCAGCACTTCGGGCTCGACGATAGGAACGATCGAGGCTTCCTGGCACAGGGCCGAGTAGCGCGCCAGCGCGTGCGCGTTGGCGTAGAGGCAGGCGTGGCTCGGGATCCCGGGACCGATTGTGATCACCGCGCGCCACTTGGC
>DATHHZ010000325.1:0-4797 GCA_035316965.1 Burkholderiales bacterium
GGTCGAGCCGTCTTTGATCTTCTTCACGAGATAGGCCTCGGCGTCCTTTCTGGACTTGTACTTGGCCGCCACTTCCTTGTACGCAGGGCCGACCAGTTTCTTGTCGACCGTGTGACAGCTCAAGCAGGCTTTTTCTTTCAAGAGCTCCTGCGCGTCGGCGGCGAGCAAGGGGCCGCTTGCGAACGTGAAGACGGCGGCTGCGGATAGCACTAGGGGTTTCATGAATTCTCCGGGAAGGTAAAAAATGCTGCGCAATGCTACTGGATTTCTTCCGGCTTGGAAACCTGCTCGACCAGGTCTTCCAGGCGATCGATCGGCGCAAGGCAGGTAACGCCCTCGCACACCCAGGCGTTGACCCGGCTTCCTGCAGGCTTGGCGAGGGCCGGCGGCAGGTCACGGAGCTCGGTCCCGGCCGCGATCACCATGGTGTGCGGCAGATAGCGTTGCGCGAGCGCGCTTCTCCAGCGCCCCAGCTCCGCCGACGGCCCGCGAAGGATCACCGTGCGCGTGGGCCTCTGGTGCTCCTCGAGCGCGATGAGCAGGGTCGCGTGCCCTCCCGGCTGCTCGCTGATGGCGGAATGAAACTGCGCGAGCGTACGCTCGGCAGCGAGCGCGTAGCGCGACTCGCCGGTGAGAAAGTGCAGGCGCTGCAGGGCGGACGCCGCCATGCCGTTTCCCGACGGCGTGGCGTTGTCGTAGCCGGGCTTGGGGCGGTGGATCAGCCGCTCGTGATCGTGGCTGGTAAAGAAGAACCCGCCGTTCTCCTTGTCCTCGAACTGCTCGAGCAGCACCTCGGCGAGGTCCTCGCCAAAAGCGAGCGTGCCCGGGTCGAATTCCGCCTGCAGGAGCTCCAGGAGCGCGGCGAGGAGATAGGCATAGTCGTCGAGGTAGGCGTTGAGGTGCGCCTGCCCGTCCTTGTACGTTGCGAACAGCCGCCCGTTTTTCCACATCGTGCCGCGGATGAAACCGAGCGCGCGCTTCGCCGAAGCGAGCCACTCGTCGCGGCCGAACACCGCTGCCGCGCGCGCCATCCCGGCGATCATGAGAGCGTTCCAGCTCACCAGCACTTTCTCGTCGCGCCCCGGGCGCACGCGCTTCTCCCGCGCGGCGAAGAGCTTTTTTCTTCCCGAGTCGAGCAGGCGGGCGCATTCGCCCTCGCTCTTTCCGAGCAACTCGGCGACGGCGGCCAGGGGGCGCGCAACGTTCAGGTGCCAGTGCGCATTCTCGAAGTTGGGTGGCCCGTCCAGTCCGTAATGCGGCGCGAGCACCGCGTATTCGTCCGGCGAAACCAGCGCCTGCACTTCCCCGGGCGTCCACACGTAGAACTTGCCCTCCTCGTGCTCGGAGTCGGCATCGAGCGACGAGTAGTAGCCACCTTCGGGAGATTGCATCTCGCGCATCACCCACCCCGCGGTCTCTTCGGCGACGCGCGCAAAGAGGGGATTTCGCGTGGCGGTCCAGGCATCCGAATACAGACGCAGCAGAGGGCCGTTGTCGTAGAGCATCTTTTCGAAGTGCGGGATCTGCCACTGCGCGTCCACGCTGTAGCGCGAGAACCCGCCCCCGATCTGGTCGTAGATGCCCCCGAGCGCCATGCGCTCGAGCGTAGTCGTGGCGACCCGCTCTGCCGCGCCGTCGCCTGCCGCGGCGGAGCGGCGCAGGCAGAATTCGAGTTCCGCAGGGTGCGGGAACTTGGGCGCCCCGCCGAACCCGCCGCAGCGCGAGTCGAAGCTGGTCTTCAAGCTGCGCAGGCCCGCGTCGATGGGCCCCGCCGACAGCTCCGAGTGATGCGCGGGCGCGCCGGGTTGCATGCTTTCGAAGGTGGCGAGAATCGTCTCGTTCTGACGGCCGATTTCATCGCGGTCCTCACGGTAGATCCGCGCGACGCGCTCGAGCAGCTGCGGAAATCCCGGAAGGTTGTAGCGCGGCTCCTTGGGGAAATAAGTACCACCGAAAAAAGGCGCCCCGTCGGGTGTGAGGAACATGGTGAGCGGCCAGCCGCCCGGCCGCTGGGCGAGCATCTGGTGCGCGAGCTGATAAACCTGATCGAGATCCGGACGCTCCTCCCGGTCCACCTTCACGTTGACGAACAGGCGATTCATCACCTCGGCCACCGCCGGGTCCTCGAAGGACTCGTGCGCCATCACGTGGCACCAGTGGCAGGCGGAGTATCCGACCGAGAGGAGGATCGGCTTGTCCTCTTCGCGCGCACGGGCGAGCGCCTCCTCCCCCCAAGCGTGCCAGTCGACGGGATTGTGCGCGTGCTGCTGAAGGTAGGGGCTGGTTTCCCGTGCGAGGCGATTGGGCATGACTTAGGACTGCAGGAGCGGTCCACCAGTTTAAACTAGCTGCCGACTCCCGGGAGAACTCGCATGGAACTCGATCGCGCGCGGCGCCGCGCACTGCTCGCCTTGGCCGCCGGGATCGGCTTGCCCGCGGCGCTTCGGCCGGCGCTTGCGCAGTCGTCCGCAAAGCAGGGCGTGCGCACGGCGCAAGGAGAAGTCAAAATCAACGGCAGGCCCGCCGAACCGGGGACGCTCGTGCGCCCGGGCGATACGATCGTACTCGGAAACGGCGCCCTCGCCACGTTCGTAGTGGGCGAGGACGCGTTTCTCATGCGGGGAAACAGCCACGCGGAGCTGATGGGGAGCGGCCTGCTCGTGAGCGCCCTGCAACTGGTCACCGGCAAGCTGCTCGGCGTCTTCGGCCGCGGCGGCGAGCGAAGGCTGGTGACCTCGACCGCGACCATCGGCATCCGCGGCACCGGCGCCTACATCGAGGCCGAGCCCAGGCGAACTTACTTTTGCCTGTGCTACGGTACGGCCGACGTCGCCGCGACGATGGGCGGAGCGCGCGAGTCCTACAGCACGCGTCACCACGAATCGCCGCGCTACATCTACGGCGACGGTCGAAAGCGGGCCATCGTCCCGGCGAGCGTCGCCAACCACACCGACAGCGAGCTGATCCTGCTCGAGTCCCTGGCAGGCCGCAGCCCGCCGCAGAGCTTCATGGAAAGCCCTGTACGTTACTAACAGGGGAACCCTACGGTTCCCCCGTTACCCCCTCCCCAACCGCAAACCGATAGACACCGTTTCAGGTGCCGTCGGTGATCGCGCCCTTGCTCGCGGTGGACACGAGCTTCATGTACTTCGCGAGGAGGCCGCGGGTGTAGCGCGGCTTGGGCTGCTTCCATTTTTTCCTGCGCGCGGCGAGCTCTTTCGCGGAGACGTTCAGCTGGATGAGGCGCTTCTTCGCATCGATCGCGATCGAGTCGCCCTCCTTCACCAGTGCGATCGTCCCGCCCACGTAGGCTTCCGGCGCGACATGCCCGACGACCATGCCCCAGGTGCCGCCCGAGAAGCGGCCGTCGGTGACGAGGCCGACCGATTCGCCCAAGCCCTGGCCGATGAGCGCGGAAGTGGGCGCCAGCATCTCCCGCATGCCAGGGCCGCCTTTCGGTCCTTCGTAGCGGATCACGATCACGTCGCCCGCCTTGATTTTCCTCGCGAGGATCGCCTTCATCGCCGCGGGCTCCGAATCGAACACGCGCGCCGGGCCCTGAATCGAAGTCTGCTTGAGGCCCGTGATCTTCGCGACGCAGCCTTCGGTGGCGAGATTGCCCTTGAGGATCGCGAGGTGCCCTTGCGCATACACCGGTTTGTTCCAGGGACGGATGACGTCCTGGCCGGCTCGGGGCTCCTCGGGCACGCTCGCGAGTTCCTGGGTGAGCGTGCGGCCGGTGATCGTCATGCACTCGCCGTGCACCAGGCCGTGCGCGAGCAGCATCTTCAGTACTTGCGGCGGGCCTCCCGCGGCGTGGAAATCAGTTGCGACATAGGGACCCGAAGGCTTCAGGGCGCACAGCACTGGGACCTTGCGCCTTACGCGCTCGAAATCGTCGATAGTCCATTTCACGCCGGCCGCCGACGCGATGGCGAGGTAATGCAGCACGGCGTTGGTCGAACCACCCGTTGCCATGACCATCGCGACCGCGTTCTCGATCGATTTGCGCGTGATGATGTCGCGCGGACGAATGTTCTTCCGGATCGCGGCTACCAGGACCTTCGCCGATTCCCCCGCGGAGTCCGCCTTTTCGGGGTCGGGCGAGGCCATCTGGGAAGAGCCGAGCAGGCTCATGCCGAGCGCCTCGAATGAGGAGGACATGGTGTTCGCGGTGTACTGGCCGCCGCAGGCGCCCACCGACGGGCAGGCGTTTTTTTCGATGCCGTCGAAATCCTCCTTGGACATCTTGCCGGCGGCGAATGCGCCGACCGCCTCGAACGGGCTCACGATGGTGAGCACCTGGCCCTTCCACATTCCCGGCTTGATCGTTCCCGCGTAGACGAAGATTCCCGGAACATTCATCCGCGCCAGCGCCATCATCGCCCCGGGCATGTTCTTGTCGCAACCGCCGACGCAAAGCACGCCATCCATGCATTGCCCCATCACCGCCACTTCGATCGCGTCGGCGATGACTTCGCGCGACACCAGCGAATACTTCATTCCCTCGGTGCCCATGCCGATTCCGTCGGTGACCGTCGGGAAGCCGAAAACCTGTGGCTTCGCGTCCGCGGATTTCAGCGCGGCCATCGCGCGATCGACCAGAGGCTGGATGCCGGCGTTGCATGGATTCATGGTGCTGTGACCGTTGGCGACGCCGACGATGGGCTTGTCGAAGTCTCCATCGTCGAAGCCGACGGCGCGCAGCATGGCGCGGTTCGGCGACCGGGCGAAACCCTGCGTGATGATGCGGCTGCGGCGGTTGTTCGGCACTGGTTCCACCTCTCTCGTATAATC
>DATHHZ010000326.1:0-4983 GCA_035316965.1 Burkholderiales bacterium
CAATGAGCAGCCGTCCGGCGGCGTCGAGCCACGATGAATCGCTGTGCATGGGCAAGCTATAATTTTCGCCGCTTCTCCCGACGCAGGCGTTCGGCCTTGCGCGGCTGCAGTCGTCGTGCGCAACAGCGGACAGGATACGCCATGCCATTCGCAACGATCAACGGCATCAGGATCAACTATCTCATGCAGGGCAAGGGCCCCCATCTGCTGATGTTCGCGCCCGGCGGCTGGCGCTCGGTGATCTCGCGCTGGACCGCGGCCGGCGGCAAGGAGGCGTTCGGGCAGATGGATGGCCTGACGACGCTTTCGCTCGATTTCACCTGCATCGCCTACGACCGCCGCGAGTGCGGCTTGTCGGGCGGCCGCGTCGAGCCGCTCGACTGGGACGTGTACGTTCACGAAGCCAAGACGCTGCTCGATCTGGCCGGTGCGAAACAGGCGTACGTCCTCGGCAGCTGCATGGGTGCATCGCTCGCGCTCGCTTTTGCGGTGCGCCACCCTTCGGCGTGCAAGGGATTGTTGCTCCACTGGCCGGTCGGGGGGTACCTCTGGATGAGGAAAGGCCACGAGTTTTTCCGGCGTCACATGGATTTCGTGCGCTCGAACGGCCTGGTCGCGGTCGTCGAACGCGCGCCGCGAGGCGAAAATTTCTGGCTCGATCCCGAGATCGGGCCCTGGGGATCGCCCGCCGCTGTCTATCCCGAGTTCGCCCGCGAGCTCGTGAATCAGGAGCTGGGGCGGTATCTCGAGGTCTGCGCGCGCAGCCGGGACGCGATCTTCAACGACACCATGCCCTCGGGCGCGAGCGGCGAGGAGCTCATGCGGATTCAGATTCCGGCGCTGATCATGTCGGGTGCGGACAGCCGGCACACGCGATCGGCATCCTGGGCGCTGAAGGAGTTGATGCCGCAATCGGAGCTGTGGGAAGTGTTGCCACCCCATCAGACCGGCCAGAACACGCTGGAACAGATCCTGCGTTTCAAGTCGCGGTTCGAGACGTCGGCGCAAGCCGCCTAGTCGCCGCGAAAGTGTTCAACCGACTCCCAGGACTCGCCCGCTTCATTCTCGCGCTGACCGCGATCAACCTCTTCGTTTTCGCGGCATTTCGAGTTGTCTTTTGGGCTGCGTTTCAGGAGGCGCTCGCGAACGCGTCTTGGGCGGATTTGCTCAAAGCCCTTTACCTCGGGTTCAAGTTCGACCTGCGGCTCGCGCTGCTTCTTTGCCTGCCGCTCGCGCTGCTCGGTTGGATCGCGCTTTTCGATCTGGCGCGGCGGCGCGCCGCGCGAATCGCCTGGCTGGCGTATCTCGCGCTGGCGCAGTGCGTCGTGTTGCTCGCCTATTTCGTCGATTTTGGACACTACGCTTACGTGCGGGTGCGGCTGAACGCGAGCTTCCTCGATCATCTGACACCGGTGGGAGTGGCAGCGCGGGTGGCGTGGGAGACCTATCCGATCCTGCCCGGGGTCTTGGGGCTCGCGCTTCTCACCTTCGCATACGCCTGGATCGCGGGCCGCGCGGCGCGGCGGACCTTGGCGCCCGCCGCGAATCCCCTGGGCAAGTGGGCGAGGCGCGCGACGGTCACTGTCTTCGCCGCGCTCTACGTTCTGGGGATCTGGGGCAAATGGTCCTGGTATCCCTTGCGCTGGAGCGAAGCCTATTTTTCCGCGAGCGAAGCGGTCGCGGCGCTCGCTCTCAACCCGGTGCTGTTCCTCTCGGACACCGCCGAGAACCGCACGGCCCCCTACGACGAGGGCAAGGTGCGCGAGCACTACGCGTATACGGCCTCCTTGCTCGGGATAAAGAGTCCGGACTCGAGAGAGCTCGACTTCGCCCGGTATGTGACGCCAACCCGGAAACCTGCAGTCAGATACAACCTCGTGGTGATTCACCTCGAATCCTTTGCCGCGTTCAAATCGGGGACCTTCGGCAACCGCCTGAACGCCACGCCCCATTTCGACGCGATCGCGAAGGACGGCCTCCTGTTCACGAACTTCTTCGTTCCCGAGGTGCCGACGGCGCGCTCGGTGTTTGAAATGCTCACCGGAATTCCGGACGTCAACCCGACCACGACCGCCTCGCGCAATCCGCTGGTCGTGAATCAACACACGCTGGTGAACGCGCTGGAGGGTTACGAGAAATATTATTTTCTGGGAGGCAGCGCCACCTGGGGAAACATCCGCGGCCTGTTCGCGCACAACATACCGGGGCTGCACATCTTCGAGGAAGGCGACTACGACGCGCCGCAGGTCGACGGCTGGGGCGTGTCCGACGTCGTGCTGTTCGACAGGGCGCACCGCGCGTTTCGCGAGGAGACGAAGCCTTTCTTCGCCTTCATCCAGACCGCGGGGAATCACCGGCCTTACTCCATCCCCGGAGATCACCCCGGTTTCGAGCTCGCTCAAGTCGACGCGGCCGCGCTCGCGGAAAACGGCTTCGACGGCGTCGCCGCGTACAACGGCCTGCGATACCTCGACTTTTCCCTCGGCTCCTTCTTCGCGAAAGCCAGGGAAGCGCCTTACTTCAAGAATACGGTGTTCCTCATGTACGGGGATCACGGCAACCCTTCCACCCAGCAGACGCCATGGGAGCAGCTCCTGCTTACCGGCTACCACGTGCCCTGCGTCATCTACGCGCCCGGGCTGGTCAAAGGCGGCAGGCGTATCGATTTCACCGCGAGCCTGCCCGACTCTCTGCCGACGGCCTTGAGCCTGATCGGCGTTCCGTATCTCAGTACCGCGCTCGGGCGCGATCTGCTCGACCTCGGGCCCGGCGATCGGCATTTTTCGCTGATCGGGCACACCGGGGTGCTCGACGACGAGTTTTATTTCCGGCTGGATCCGGGCGGGCCTCGCCTATTTCGCTACCGGTCGGAAAAAGGCGCCGAGGACGTGCACGAGCGCTTCCCGGAAAAGGTCGCCGAGCTGCAGCGCCTTCAACAGGCGCTCTACGAGACTTCGAAATATATGCTCTACCACAATCCGCCTCGACCTCACGCTCCGGGCGGAGTGCGATGACGCAGGCGGGATGGCTGAGGTGGGGGTCGCTGGTCGCGCTGGCTCTGGCGTTTGCCGGTCTATACGTTCGAGTACTCACCGCGCCCTCGCCAGGTGGGTTTGCGCCGCAGCAAACCTCTCGCGTCGCATCCTCGGCACCGCTCTATGAAGCTCAGCTCCTGCCCAACAGCACCGCAGCGTCGGTGCACAGCGCTACCGCCGCTGAAATTTCGGGTGGAAGGCTGAGGGCGTTCTGGTACGGGGGCAGCCGCGAAGGCGCGTCCGATGTCGCCATATACACCTCCCTCTACTCTCTTCGGCAGAAGGACTGGAGTCCCGAGCGCGTCGTCGTCACCCGCGATTTCGCGCAAAGGCATCTTCAACGCTACGTGCGCAAATTGGGCAATCCCGTGGTGGGCCGCGACTCGAAGGGACGCCTGTGCCTCTATTTCGTCAGCGTGTCCGTCGGCGGCTGGGCGGGCAGCGCAGTGAACCTGATGGTCTCGGAAGACGAAGGCGAGACCTGGAGTCCACCGCGGCGTTTGATTGCGTCTCCGTTTTTCAACATCAGCACGCTGGTGAAGGGCGCGCCGCTCCAGTTTTCCGACGGGACGATGGCTCTGCCGGTGTATCACGAGCTGTTGGGCAAGTTCGGCGAGCTGCTGCGCCTGGACGCCGAAGGCCACGCGATCGGGAAAACCCGTCTGTCCTGGGGGCAGTCGTCGTTGCAGCCTGTGATCGTGCCGCGATCGGACAAGGAAGCGGTGGGCTTCATGCGTTATGCCGGGGATCGCCCGAATCGGATCCTGATAGTGCGGACCGAGGATGGCGGCGTTCACTGGAGCCCGCCGGTCAAGACGGCGTTGCCGAATCCGAACGCCGCAATCGCAAGCGTGTTGCTTTCCGACGGCACGTTGCTGCTCGTGTTCAACAACGCCGAGGAAAATCGCGAAGATCTTTCGCTCGCGCTCTCGAAGGACTTCGGAAACACCTGGCGAGTCGCGCACAGGTTCGAAGGCGATTCCAGATCGACGCAGGCGCCGGTCCCGGAATATTCCTACCCGTGGATCATGCAGGACCGGGCCGGCGATGTTCACGTGCTCTACACCTGGGGTCGTTCCCGCATCAAGCACGTGCGTTTCAACCGGGCCTGGCTGGAGAGCAGGCGTTGATGCCTGCAAACGCGATCTTCGGTCTTCTAGGCTGCGGGCTGCTCAGCCTTGCCGCAGCCGCGACCTTGATTCGGCTGCGGCGCCTGCCGGTCCGCGTCCGCTACGCGGTGATGCTGGCCGCGACCCTCGCGGTGTTCGTTCCGATCGGAGATCTCTCGGTCGCCGCCTACGTACGCGGCATCACGGGCGACTTGAGCATGGCGACGCTGATTCTGGCCTGCGCGGCGTGCCTCGCGCAGCTCACCGGAAGAACGCCGATCGGGCGACTGGAACGGCGCGCCTTGTGCTGGCTCTTGACCGTGGCCGCCGTGTTCTTGTACCCGTTTGCCCTCGGCTGGACGCGGTATGACCCGTACGCGCTCGGGTACGGCTCGATCGAATTCGTCACCGCTTTGCTGTTGGTGATCCTGGCTGCCTGGTGGGCAAGGCTGAACCTTATCGTGCTCGTCGTGGTCGTCGCAGGGCTGGCTTTTCTCGGCGGCGCGTATGAATCGCGCAACCTCTGGGACACTCTGATCGACCCGCTGGTCGCTCTGTATGCGATGGTTCGATTGCTCGCCGCCGCGCTTGGCGAGGCGCGTGCGAGAGCCGGCGCCGCGGTCAGTCGATCGCCTTGATTCCCGCGGCTTCGATGATGCGGGCGTACTTGGCGTGCTCGCGCTCGAGGAACAGCGCAAACTGCTCCGGCGTACTGGCGACGACGGTCATGCCGTCTGCCGCGATTCGCTCTTTCATGTCCGGCTGATTCAAGATCTGCGCGACTTCCTGCTGCAGCATCGAGATCACGCCGCGCGGCGTGGCCCCCTGAACGAACAGGC
>DATHHZ010000327.1:0-2374 GCA_035316965.1 Burkholderiales bacterium
CGGCTCCTTCTCAGGTGGTTGTCCAGGTCGCGATGCCACTCACGTTGAATTGGATCGTAAGATCGCCGGTGATGTTGCCGACATCGGCATCGGCGGTGATCACGCTGTATAGCTTCGAGGTCGTGCCAACGCCGGTCGAGCGGTAGATGACGAACTTGCGCCCAGTGGAGAAGCCGGCCCCGGACTGCGTCCAGACCACGTCGTTCGCATCGAAGGTGACCGTTCCGGTCGAGCGCGTCACCGTGGGCGAGGCGAGCGTCGCGCCCCCGGCGGTGTAATTCGTGCCGCTGACCTCGTTTGTGGCATCGCTGAAAAACTCGTTCGTGTCCTGGTTCGGCGCGTAGGTGTTTGTGTGAGCCGAGAGCTTGATGGTGTCGGTGTCGAGGTCGAACACGGAATTCGCCAGGCCGTTCCACTGCCCGAGGAGCGCCCGGTAGTACATGAGGTGCGTGACGCTGAAGAGATAGATCGTCCCTTCGTCCTGCGCGACCGTCAGCCTGACGAGCAGCGCTGCGGCAATCAGAATCAAAAGCAGCATGTTCATGCCGGTTGCTCCTCTTCATATAGCGCGCCGAAATTCCCCGATTGCACCACGTACACGGCCCCCGCCGCGGTCTGGACGATCCAGTCCCCGTAGGCGAGCGAGTATTTCTCCTTCGCGGAGACCTCGAGCAGGCCCTTGTAGTCGCGTTTCTCGATTGGGTAGCGGACGACCTGCGGATGGTCGCCGTCTTTCTTCCAGCAGCTCGCGGTCACGATCTCGCCGGTCGCTTTGTTGCGGTAGGCTCCGCCCTCCACTGCGACCGTATGCTCGATGATCCTCATGGGATGCCCCTCAGTGAACTGCGGCGCCGCGCGGCTGCATCACCATCTGCAGCGGCGGCACGTGCACGATGATCTTGCGGATGAAGGCGAAGCCGAACCGGCCAGAGTCCACGCGCTTGGCCTCGCGCTCGGGGTTCTCGAAGGCACCGTCGTGCACCCATTCGACGCGGTATTCCGGTATTTCGTCGCCGTCTTGCAGCGCATCGAAGAACGCCGGCCCATTATGACGGCAAGCCATGTCGTAGACCTTGCCGCGCCCGGATTCATGGTCCTCGACATGCACGATCACGCCGAGCGCAAAGAGCGCTCCCAGCATCTCGGCGTGCTCGGCAATGGTCTCGTACAGGATGAGCAACCTGCCGAGCCTGTTCGAATTCGGATAGTAGACTTCCATCAGTTCCTCCAGCGGTTGATGAAGTTGCCGCGCCCGGACGGTGTCGGCTGCGTTGCGCGAGCGGCTGCCGGCTTTTCCGGTAGCGGCGCGTCTCCCGGCTTGGCTTCCTCCGCCTGCGCGGCGGCCACGAAGAGATCCGCGCCGGTGAGCTTGAGCGTCGCCTCGAGCTTGTCCCAATTCACGCGCGTGATGCCGGCATAGAGCGCCGCGGCGTAGGCGTACACCTTGAGATCGAGCGGCTCGTTCCTCGCGCCGGCGTCCTTTTCCCAGCTCATGCGCGCATAGCCCTTGTGGTAGCGCGTCACCAGGCGCTCGGCAGTGAGCCCCTTGTAGTACTCGTCCGGCAGCCCGAGCGGAAAGTGCATGCAGCCCGGGCCGGTCATCGTGATCTTGAGCCGCGCGTAGATCCGCGCCTTCGCGGTATCGACGCCCACCGGCCACAGCTGCACGCCGCCCTTGATCGTGGTGCCCTTGTGCGTGACGTCTTGCGGCGTCGGGCGGCCCAGGATCGACTTTCCTGCGCGCGCCTGCCCTTTCACCGCAAAAACGTGCCGGTGTGTGCGATGCCGGCAGAAGTCGTACACCATCTGCGTCCGGAAGCCCGCATCGATCGCCGTCGCGATGATCCGTAGCTTCGATCCCGACTCGTGCGGAAACGTGAGTTCGAGGAACTCGCTCAAGCGATCCCAGGGCACCGAGGTCTCGGTGTCGCCGTGGATGACCTCGTATTGCACCAGCCACGATTCCTCGCCGCGGCCCCAGGCTCCCACCTCGGCCTCAAGCCGGTCCGCCTGGACGTCGACGCTCGCCGTGAGCATGAGGCCCGCCATCGGCACGGTGCCGATGCGATAGCCTTCCGCGCGGTTCTTCAGGTCGAGATCGGAGGGCTGCTCGGAGGCCTCCGCGTAGGTCTCGCCGAGCACGGTGTTCGTCCAGACCTTGAGCAGCTCGCCCGTCGGATCCTTTTCCGCCTCGAGGCGCTTCTTCACTGCCGCCGTCCAGCTGAACCAGCCAAGCGGCGAATACAGGGCCGACAGGTGGAAGCCGGCCGGCTTGCCCGGGCCCGGCGCTTCTGCGATCCAGCGGCCGCGCTCGATCATCGCGGTCTTGTGGTGCTCGTCGATCCGGCCCGTGCAGTGGCCACACTCGTACCAG
>DATHHZ010000328.1:0-3366 GCA_035316965.1 Burkholderiales bacterium
CGCTGTCGATGTTCCCGGCGCCGGGCAGCCACGGCGGCATGGGCAACTTCATCATGTGGGACGCCGGCACCGGTAAGATCGTGAAGTCGAAGGCCGAGAAGTTCTCGGTCTGGAGCGGCGCGCTCGTCACCGCCGGCGGCATCGCCTGCTACGGGACGCTCGAGGGCTACGTGAAGTGCGTCGATGCGAACGACATCAGCAAGGAGCTGTACAAGTTCAAGACGCCCTCCGGCATCATCGGCAATCTGAATACCTGGCAGTACAAGGGCAAGCAGTACATCGGCGTGCTCTCGGGTATCGGCGGTTGGGCCGGCATCGGTCTTGCCGCGGGCCTCGAGAAGGACACCGACGGCCTGGGCGCGGTGGGAGGCTACAAGGAGCTGAAGAACTACACCGAGCTCGGCGGCGTCCTCACGGTGTTCGTCCTGCCGTAACTCGCTGCAGTTTCAAACATCAAAAGGCTGACATCCTTCGGGGTGTCGGCCTTTTGTCTCTTTGCTCAGATGGTGCGCCGAACATGGGAAAAACAGGATGGGCCGCCGGCATGGCATTCGCGCTCGCCGCGCTTGTGCCGAGCCAACGTCAGGCGGCGGCCGATGACATGTCCTACAAGGTCGCCGACGGCAACAAGGTCGACAAGATCACGCTCGAGGGCTGGCGCACCTGGCGTGCGCTCGCCTGCGAGCGCTGTCATGGCGCGCGGCAGGAAGGCTTGGTCGCGCCGCCTCTGGTCGAGAGCCTGAAGCGGCTCTCGAAAGACGAGTTCAGGCAAACGATGATGAAGGGCCGCCCGGAGAAGGGCATGCCGAATTTCGACGGCAGCAAAATGGTCATGCAAAACATCGACGGCCTCTACGGGTATTTGAAGGGCCGCTCCGACGGCGCCATTCAGCCCGGGCGGCTCGAAGAGCTGAAATGAGCTTCTCCCGGTATGCCATCGGGCTCCTCATGGCGGCCGTGCTGCTGCCGCGGCTGCCGAGCGCCGCCGAATGGCCCGGCTACGAGAAACTGACGCGCGAACAAGTCGTCGCGGCGTTGGCCAAAACGTCGACTTCCGCTCCGGCCGATTTGTATTCCAGGAACCTCTCCGGACTGGACCTGTCTGGCATCGATTTCAAAGGAGCGAATCTCGCGGCGGCGGTTCTGAACCGCAGCAACCTTGCGAGCGCCAACCTCTCCCGGTGCAATCTCACGGTCAGCTTTGCCGAAGGCACGAACCTGACCAATGCCAATCTGCAGGGCGCGATGATGTTTTCGATGCAGCTTCAAGGCGCCAACCTGAAGGGGGCGAACCTTTCTGGCGCGCGCTTGATCGGCGATCTGAGAAGGGCGAATCTCGAGCAGGCCGTGCTCGCCAGGGTGGATGGCGCGGCGGATATGAAAAACCAGTCGATGGGGCTCATGCGGGCGAATATCCTTTCGGCCAACCTGAGAGGCGCGGATCTTTCCGGGTCTGATTTCTCCCGCGCCGATTTCAGCTTCTCGGACCTTTCGGGCGCCAACCTGGCCGGCGCCAAACTGAACGGGGCGGAGTTCAGCGGCACCGATATGCGCGGCGCCAACCTGGCCGGCGCCGATTTGAGCGGCTCGAATTTCATCGACACGGATTTCACCGGCGCCAATCTCGCCGATGCGAATTTCACCGCCGCCGTTTTTCGCGGCGTGAGAGGTCTCGACCAAGCCAAAACACAAGGGGCGCGCGGACTGCCGGTCCAGCTCGCCCAGCAGAGCCCGCCCTCTAGCGATGATCGCGTGCTGCGCGTTTGCGAAGACCCGAACAATCTTCCTTTCTCGAACCGCGCGGGCGAAGGGTTCGAGAACAAGATCGCCGAGCTCTTGGCGCGCGAGCTGGGATGGGCGCTCGAATACACGTGGTTCCCGCAGCGCATGGGATTCATTCGCAACACGCTGCGCGGGCGCGATCCCGATTCCAACCGCTTCAAGTGCGACCTGGTATTGGGCGTGCCGGTCGGCTTCGAGCTGGCGTCGACCACCAAGCCCTACTATCGCTCGACTTACGCGCTCGTCTATGCGAAGGGAAAAGGGCTCGATAGCGTAACCGTTCCCGAGGGCTTGCTCAGGCTCGAGCCGTCGAAGCTGAAATCGCTCAAGCTCGGCGTATTCGGTCAATCGCCGCCGGCCGATTGGCTGCTCAAGCACCGCCTGTTCGATCAGGTCGTTTCCTATCAACCCCAGTCCGGCGATCCCGAGCGCTATCCGGGCGAGATCATCGAGAAGGACTTGGCGACCGGCGCAATCGATGTCGCGTTCGTATGGGGACCGATCGCCGGCTACTTCGCGAAGAGCGCGACCTCCGCTACGGTGGCCGTCGTGCCGTTCCCGCCGGACCCGGAGATCCAGTTCGACTTTCGTATCGCGATGGGCGTGCGCTTCGGCGAGCGCGAGTGGAAGGACAGGATGGAGCGGCTGATCGACGCCAACCGCCCTCGCATTCAAGCGATCCTCGCCGCTTACGGCGTGCCGCAGCTGGATGACGAGGGCCGGATCATGACCGTTCCGGCCGATCCCTCGCTCATTCGCGACGCGAAGCCCGGAAAGTAGGCGCGTGCCCTGCGCAGATACTGTCGCGAGCAGAAGTGGGACGGAGACTCGGACGCCTGGTCGCGCCGCTCGCAATCGCGGGGCTTGCGTGCGTCCACGCGACGGCCGCGGAACCGAAGTCGCTCGCGCTCATGGACTTCGAGCTGATCGACGAGATGCGCTCGTTCTCCACCGAACAGGCGCGCTGGGAAGTCGACCGGCGGATCGTCCTGATCACGAACGAGCTGGCGAAAGAGCTGGAGGGCCGCGGCATGTACCGCGTGCTCGATCACGCCCCCGCGGCGCAGCTCATCGATCGACTCAAGGCTTCGCACGAGCTGCGCGCTTGCAACGGTTGCGAGATCGATATCGGCAAAGCGCTCGGCGCCGAGCGCATCGCGGTGTGCTGGGTGCAAAAGGTGAGCAACCTGATCCTGAACATCAACGTCGAAGTGCGCAGCGTGGCGACGGGCGAGACCCTCTACGTCAAGTCGGTCGATATCCGCGGCAATACCGACGAGACGTGGCTGCGCGGCGTGCGCCGGCTGGTCGAAAATATCCAGGAACGCAATCAGCATTTGCGTTGAACGCAGTATTCAAAAGGAGAAATCATCATGGCTAGCGTCAAGATACATCCGTCGGTCGACGGCGGACTGAAACCCGCGTCAAAGTCCTTTGCAGGCGGGGCGCTGTTGTGCAACTGCTCCCAGAACAAGGTCGAGATAACGATCAAAGGGCAGTGCGCACACAATCACGTGTGCGGCTGCACCAAGTGTTGGAAGCCAAAGGGGGCGCTGTTCTCGCAGGTCGCCGTCGTAGGGCGCG
>DATHHZ010000329.1:0-8523 GCA_035316965.1 Burkholderiales bacterium
TCGAGGGTCTTCGCGGCATCGAGCTCGCCGTCCACGTAGGCATGCAGCAGTTTGTGGGCTTCTTCGCGCGTCATTTGTGCAACTGCGAAGCGTTCGAAATCGCCTGCAGCGATTCGGCCAGGAGCCGCCGCCCTCGCGCAAGCCGCGACATGACCGTCCCTATCGGCACGTCGGTGATGCGCGCGATGTCTTTGTAAGAAAGGTCTTCGAGCTCGCGCAGGATCAGCGCCTCGCGGAACTGCGCGGACAGCGCGGCGAGCGCCTCGTTCAGCATGCGCCGGTCGCACTGGCGAAGGGCGAGCGCTTCTGGACTGCTCTCATCGACGAGATGAAGCTCGGCAGTGCGGTCGTCGAAACCGGCGAGCTCCGCGGG
This sequence comes from Burkholderiales bacterium, assembly GCA_035316965.1. Classification (GTDB taxonomy): domain Bacteria; phylum Pseudomonadota; class Gammaproteobacteria; order Burkholderiales; family SG8-39; genus VBDM01. The sequence continues at coordinate 374 of DATHHZ010000329.1, forward strand.
TCGGTTGACCTGCAGCCAGGTGAAGCAGGAATTGCGCACGATGGTTAGCAGCCACGGCTTCGCCTCGCCGCGCAGACCGTCGAGGAAGCGGAAGGCGCGCAGCATCGCTTCCTGCACCACGTCCTCGGCGTCGTGATCGTTGCGAGTCAGCCAGCGCGCAAGATTGTACGCCGCATCCAGATGCGGCAGCACCCGTTGCTCGAATCGTCGCTTGCGTTCGCTCAAGGTTTCATGTGCGGCACGGAATCGGTCGTGGGCGCCATGATAGCGCGCCGACTCATGCCGTGACGCGGATTTTCCCCGACATCGTTTCGTGGCCCTCGCCGCAGAAGTTGTCGCAAAAAAAATCGAAGTCGCCGGTCCTGTCGGGTGCGAGGCGCACCCGCGCGACCTGGCCCGGCACGATGTCGGTGCGGACCTTGAAGTCGGGCGCATTGAAACCCATCAAGACGTCGGCGGTCGTGAATTCGAGCACCACCGGCTCGCCCTTCTTCAGCTCGATGTCTTGCGGCACGAACTCGAACTTGCGGGCGGTGATGCGGATCACTTTCTCCCGTTGCTGCGCGAGGACCGCGGCGCCGAACGCGGCGCCGGCGAGGGCGGCGACTCCCGCAGCGAGCACGCGGCGGCGTTCGGGTCTCATTGCTCAGGCCTTCCTCACCGGGTATTCGGTGATCCGGTACGCGGCCTTTTCGACGTCTGCATCCACTTCGCGAAACCCGAGGCCCTGGTACGGCTGCGCCGGGTCCCAGGGCACCGGCTCGCGCTTGGGCTTCGAGCCGGGTGCGACCAGTGGGAAGATCAGCGACTTCGCCGAATGGTGGGCGATGTGGCCGGTCATCTGGTGGTGTTCCTGGTGGATATGGCCGTAGAACACGGTGACGTTGCGATAAGGCATCAGGAGGTCGACCGCCTGCGCGCCGTCGCGCGTCGCCCAGTCCCATTGGGGCATGAGATCGAACAGCGGCCGGTGCGCGAACACGACGATGCGTGCGTCTTTGTCCTGCCTCGCGAGATCGGACTTCAGCCAAGCGAGCTGCGGCTCGCCGATGCGCGCGGAGGCGTCGGACACGTTGTCGATGGCGACGAAGTGAACGCCCTTGTGGTCGAAGCTGTAGGTGCTCGGCCCGAAGAGCTCCTTCCACGCCTGCCCGTTGTCGAGGGAGGCGTCGTGCTCGCCGGGCATGAAGCGCACGTTCCTGTTCCTCAAGGCCCCGACGATGTCGCGGAACTCGGCGAGCCTGCGCCTTCTTTCCTTGGGGTCGTCGGTGGTGTGCGTGAGGTCGCCCGTGAAGACGATGAAGTCCGGCTCGAACGAAAGCGCGTTCACCGCCGCGACTGCCTTTTGCAGAGTGCCCTCCGCGTCCGGATTCAGCGCCGGTCCCTTGAAGCCCCAATGCGTGTCGGAGAGCTGCACGAAATAGAAGTCGTCCTGCCTTGAGGCGCCAAGCCCCGCGCAGCCGGCGAGTCCGGAGGCGAACACCGCGCCGCCCAGCCCCGCGAGCTGGAGAAATTCCCTGCGATCGATCGGTCTGTCCATTGCAGTTTCCTTTGATGAATCGGCCGGCCCGAAATACCGGGTCACACCTTGCAAGACCGGGGCAGTAGCGGATTTATTCCCGAAATATTTTTGTTTCGGATACTCCATGCGTGTGCGGCGCGCGGATACAATTTGCGGCTTTGCCGCCCCCGGAGGCATCCTGGAAGCGTTTCTCGTTTCGGCCGGAATCGTCGCCCTCGCGGAAATCGGCGACAAGACGCAGCTCCTCGCGCTCGTGCTCGCGGCGCGCTACCGGCGCCCTGCGCCGGTGATTCTGGGAATTCTCGTAGCGACGCTCGCCAACCACGCTCTCGCCGCCTGGCTCGGCGCGGGCGTTGCAGCGGCGCTTGGCCCGGAGGCGCTGCGCTGGATTCTGGGCTTGTCGTTCCTTGCCATGGCGGCGTGGACGCTGGTGCCCGACAAGCCGCAAAAGGAAAAAATGCAAAGTGCGCGCCTCGGCGCGTTCGCCGCAACGCTCCTCGCCTTCTTCCTTCTGGAGATGGGCGACAAGACGCAGATCGCCACAGTCGCTCTGGCGGCGCGCTACGCCTCGATTGCGGCGGTCGTCGCCGGCACGACACTAGGCATGATGCTCGCCGATGTCCCGGCGGTGTTCTTCGGCGAGCGTGTTCTCCGGCGGGTGCCGGCGAAGAGGGTGCACCGGGTCGCGGCGGCGAGCTTTGCGGTGCTCGGCGCGCTCGCTCTCCTCGACGCCGGTTGAGCCGCGAGGCTCGGCCGTAGTATCCTATCTGCACTCGCCCGCCGGCACGGCGGACCATCTTGGGGAATGTTCATGGCATCTGCGACCCGACCCGTTGTAAAGATTGCTCCCAACAACCCGGTGTTCGACTTGCCGGTGATCGTCGGCATCGAGGAAGAGCTGTTCGAGAAGGCGGGGCTGGACGTGAGCTTCTCGGCGACCTATGCCGACCGCGAGCGCGACAGCGCGGAGAAGCCGGTTCTCTCGCGCTTGAAGGAGCAGATGTTCGAGTGCGGCTCGGCCGACAGCTACAACGTCTGCGAATGGGCGAGCATCGATCGCCTCGAGCGCGGCAAGCGCGGCGGCAGCATCGCGGCCCTGCGCGCCGCGGTCGCTGCGCAGGCGATCCTGACTTTCGACGAAAAGCTGCAGACCCCGCGCGATCTGTCCGACGTTCCCGTGGTCGTGCAGGAGCTCACCGGGTCGCACTACACGACGCTGCAGATGTTGGAGAGCGCCGTGGGGCGCGAGCACGTCAGGATCCAGAACGGCAGCCTGCCGTACAAGCGCTGGGAGGGTCTCAGGAACCGCACGTATCGCGCGGCGGCGGTGATGGAGCCCTTCATCAGCCTGGGCCTGAAAGAGGGTGCGCACATCATCGCCGCCTCGTTCTATCGCGGCGGCGAGGTGGTGGCGGCCGAGCTGACGCCGGAGGAGCGCAAGGCCTACTACGACGCCGAAAACCAGGCGGTCGATCTCATCAACGGCGACTTCTACAAATACGCGCATCACGTCGCCGCGGCCGCGAAGGGCGCATTGCAGCCGCGCGAGCTGCTGCGCGCCTTCGTCCATTACAAGCACGTCGACTACTACGATCCGGCCCTGTTCAACCGCGCCTACGACTGGATGAAAGCCCGGGGGATGACCGAAGGCCAGAGCCAGCACGCAGCTCTGGTCGTCGGCTGATTCAGAACTTCATCGCCCTTTGCACCGCCGGGCGCGCGGCCATCGCATCGGTCCAGCGCGCGACGTTCCCAAAACCCTCGACCAGAGCGGGCTGCGCGGCCTTCATGCGCGCGATCACGCCGTAGAGAGCGAAGTCGGCGATGGTCATCTCGCCCCCGGCGCAGTAGCGCTGTTTTGCCAGCCTGCCGTCCCAGACCTTCATATAGTTGTTCCACATCGACTTGAACGTTTCGATCGCAGGCCCGTGCTGATCCTTTGCGCGAGACAGCGTGAAGATTGCGTTGACCATGCCGCTCATGTCGCTCGCGGCGCTCGCGAGCGCCTGCCAGAACGCCGGCCGCGCCGCGGGATCCTTGGGCAGGAACTTGCCTGATTTTTCGGCGCAGTACATCAGCACCGCGACCGACTGCGAGATCGTCACCGGCTTTCCGCCGGGGCCGTCGCTGTCCACGATCACCGGGATCTGCCCGTTGGGGTTCATGGCGAGGAACGAGGGCGACTTCTGCTCGCCTTTCGCGAGGTCGATGGGATGGAAGTTGTAGGCGAGGCCGCATTCTTCCAGCCCGATGCGTGCGCGCATTCCGTTCGAAGTGCCGGCGGCGTAGAGGTCGATCATGGTTTCTGGCTCCGTGGGGACGTTGAAAGCCGTAACTCTAAACCGAATAGGACTAAAATATAGGGCTGGTCGGAGGGGATCCACAAGGGAGTCGTCCATGACAAGACGCCTTTTGCTCGTTGCAAGCGCCAGTCTGATGTTTGTTGCGTTTCTGGCGGGCGGCGGCATCGCGCCGGCCGCGGCCCAGACCTCCACCGCCCTGACCGGGCGGGTGAGCTCGGCGGAAGAAGGCGCGATGGAGGGCGTGGTCGTCAGCGCGAAGAAGGCCGGCTCGACGGTCACTGTCAGCGTCGTCAGCGGCGCTCAGGGCCGTTTCAGCTTTCCTTCGGCGAAGCTCGGGTCCGGCTCGTATTCGCTCAAGGTCCGGGCAACGGGATACGAGCTCGACGGCCCGGGCTCGGCGGAGATCACCCTCGCCCTGCCCGTCGCGGTCGACCTGAAGCTGCGCAAGGTCCGGGACATCACGCCCCAGATGACGAACGCCGAATGGATCGAGAGCTTTCCCGGGACGCCCGATCAGAAGAAGTTTCTTTACGGCTGCGTGGGCTGCCACACCCTGGAGCGCGTCGCGAAATCGAAGCACGACGCGGGCGGTTTCCTGCAGGTCATGAAGCGCATGGCGACCTACGCCAACAACAGCCACATCGAGCGGCCGCAGGTGCGACTGGTCGCGCGCGACCCCATGCGCGACTTCGGCCCCGATTCCGACAAGCAGGCGGCCTATCTCGCCACGCTCAACCAGAACGCAGGCGCCTGGTCGTATGAGCTGAAGACGCTGCCGCGGGTGAAAGGCAAGAGCACACGCGTCGTCGTCACCGAATACGATCTGCCGCGCAAGCCCCTGATGCCGCACGACGTGATCGTCGACCGGGACGGCATCGTCTGGTTGTCGCAGTTCGACGAGCAGTTCCTCGGCAGATTCGATCCCAGGACGCTGAATTACACCGAGTTCGCGATTCCGGTGCAGCGGCCCGAGTACCCGAAGGGGACCCTCGATCTCGAGGTCGATCCCGAAGGCAACCTCTGGCTTTCGCACATGTTCCAGTCGGGGATCGTGAAGTTCGACAAGAAGACCGAGAAGTTCCAGGCGTTTCCCTTGCCGCCCGGAATCGTCAACGAGAATTCCCAGCAATCGATGGTCGGCCCGCAGCGCTGGACCGTGGACCGCAAGGTGTGGCTGAACGACGCCGGTATTCCGGGCCTGCATCGCCTGGACATGGCGACCGGCAAGTTCGAGACCTGGAAGCCTTACCAGAACATGAAAGGGCCGCATTCCGTCTACGGCATTTACGCCGATTCGAAGAACAACATCTTCTTCATGGATTTCGGCGGCGAGAACGTCGGCAAGATCGAGGCCGCGACCGGGAAGCTGACGCTTTTCCCGACGCCGACGCCGAGATCGCGTCCGCGCCGGGGCAGGATGGACGACCAGGACCGCGTCTGGTTCGCCGAGTGGCGCGCCGAAAAGATCGGGATGTTCGATACCAAGACGGAAAAGTTCAGGGAATGGAACGTGCCCACGCCCTATACCGCGCCTTACGACGTCGTTCTCGACAAGACCGGCAAGGTGTGGACCGCGGGAATGAACACCGACCGCGTGCTGCGCATGGACCTCGAGACGGGCGAGTTCACCGAATACCCGCTGCCGAGCCAGACCAACATCCGGCGCGTGTTCGTGGACAACTCGGCCACGCCGCCCGTGTTCTGGGTCGGCAACAACCACCATGCGGCTATCGTGAAGGTCGAGCCGCTGGAGTAGGGCACGCGAGGAGAATTCGGAATGTGGCGCTTCCTATCGCCGCTTCGCCGCCTGACACTGGGCGCGCTCGTCGTGGGCCTCATGCTCTTCGCGACGGCGCAAGCGCAGACGTTTCCGAGCAAGCCGCTCAGACTGGTCGTCCCGTTTGGCCCTGGCGGATCTTCCGACGTGGTCGCGCGCGTCATGGCCGACGGCGCCACCGAGGCGCTCGGTCAGCCGATGCTGATCGAGAACGTCCCGGGCGCGGGCGGCAACATCGGCACCGCGCGCGTCGTCAAAGCCGCGCCCGACGGCTATACGCTCGTCGAGTGCACGATCGGCACCTGTGCGATCAACCCGAGCATCTACGCGCAGACCGGCTACGATCTGCGGAAGGATTTCGCGCCGGTGTTCCTGGTCGGCGGAGTGATGAACATTTTCACCGTGCACCCCTCGATGTCCGTCAAGTCCATCGCCGAGCTGGTCGCCTACATCAAGGCCAATCCCGGCAAGCTGCCGGTGGCGATCGGAGCGGTCGGCAGCTCGAACCATCTGACTCCGGTGTGGTTCGCCTCCATCGCGGGGCTCGACATGCTCTACGTGCCGTTCAAGGGCGCGGGGGATGCGATCACCGCGTTGCTCGGCGGCCAGGTGATGATGTTCGTGGACAACGAGCCCTCCATCCTGCCGCAGATCAAGGCGGGCAAAGCGCGGCCGCTCGCCGTGACCGGACCGCGGCGCTCGACCTACCTTCCGGAAGTGGCCACCATGGAGGAGCTGGGCTACAAGGGCTTCGTCGTCGAACCCTGGTATGGCTTCATGGTGCCGCAGGGCACGCCGCGCGCGGCGGTCGAGCGGCTGAACTCGGCGTTCAACGCGGCCATCCGCAACCCGCGCATCAAGGCTCGCCTGGAGGAGGCCGGGCTGCGCTTGATCGGCGGCGCGCCCGAGCGGCTGGGTGAGCAGATCAAGAGCGAATCCGAGCGCTGGGCCAAAGTGGTCAAGGCCAACAACGTCAAGGTCGAGTAGGCGGGGAGCGGACGCCGTAAACGAATTCGGGGCGCGCGAAGCACCCCGATCGCGGCACGGCTCGCGCGAAGGTCAGCTGCTTTGTTTCCTCCGGTCGAGCTCGTCGCGGTCTTTGAACCTGGTCGAACGTTCTCTGGGGCCTTTGACCTCCGCACAGACAAGCTGCGTCAGCTTGCGCACCACGCTCGTGGGGATGTCGGGGGAAGGCTGGTTTGCGGCTCTCGCGTTGCGCAGCTTGCGCAACCAATCGATATCTTCGGCAGTCAGCCTGCGGTCCATAGCGGTCTCCCGTATGTTTTAAGGCGCAGGTGCCGCCACTCCTCCTGCGCGAATGAGCTGATGTTCGCAACCTCCGTGCCAGACCATCGAATCCGCGATCGATCAAACAGTTAGCCCGTTATCGGGGCCAGCGATCCCTTTGATTCCGTCGCTGCGAGGCGACGGCCCCGTGAGCGGGAGATGCTAGAACGCTGATCTGGCAGAGGTTCGGCTGTCGCATACCGGCGACGGCCTAGGGAATTGCGGATTTCCCCCAGCTGTCTCTCAGTGTCACGGCGCGGTTGAATTTCGGCGCGCCGGGCCTGGAATCGAGGCGGTCGGCGACGAAGTACCCGTGGCGCTCGAACTGGAACTGCTCCTCGGGCTTGGCGTCCTCGAGCGCGGCCTCCAGCTGCGCGGTGATGACTTTCTTCGAATCCGGATTGAGGTCCGGCACGAGCTCGCTGTCTCCCGCTCCCGGATGCGGGACTTTGAACAGCCGGTCGTACAGCCGCACTTCCGCCGGGTGCGAATGCTTCGCGCTCAGCCAATGGATGTTCCCTTTCACCTTGACCGTCTCCGCGCCCGCCGTGCCCGATTTCGTTTCCGGATCGTACTTGCAGCGCACGGCGGTGACCCTGCCGTCCGCGTCCTTGTCGCAGCCCGTGCACTCGACGACATAGCCGTAGCGCAGGCGCACCTTATTGCCGGGGAAGAGACGGAAGTAGCCTTTCGGCGGGTTCTCGGAGAAATCCTCGCGCTCGATCCACAGCTCGCGCGAGAGCGGCAGCTTGCGCCTGCCCAGCTCCGGCTTCTGCGGGTGGTTGGGCGCCTCGCATTCCTCTTCTTTTCCTTCCGGGTAGTTCTCGATGACGAGCTTCACCGGATCGAGCACCGCGATGCGGCGGGGGGCGACCTCGTTCAGGTGCTCGCGCATGCAGTCCTCGAGAATCGAGAAGTCGATCCAGGAGTCTGCCTTCGCCACGCCGATGCGCTCCGCGAAGAGGCGGAAGCCTTCGGGGGTGAAGCCGCGCCGGCGCGCTCCGATGAGCGTGGGCATGCGCGGGTCGTCCCAGCCCTCGACGTGCTTTCCCTCGACAAGCTGGACCAGCTTTCTCTTCGAGAGCACGACGTAGCTCAAGTTGAGCCGCGCGAACTCGATCTGTTGCGGCAGCGGTCGCTGCAAGAGGCCGGGCCTCTTCACGCCGTCGTATCCGGTCCAGTCCTCGGCGAGGCGCTCGTTGAACCATTCGTAGAGCGGGCGGTGGTCCTCGAACTCGAGCGTGCAGAGCGAGTGCGTGAT
>DATHHZ010000330.1:0-5223 GCA_035316965.1 Burkholderiales bacterium
CTTGCCGGAATACGACATCATCATTTCCTGCACCGCGAGCTCGCTGCCGATCATCGGCAAGGGCACGATGGAGCGCACGGTCCGGGCTCGCCGCCACCGTCCGGTTTTCATGGTAGACCTCGCCGTCCCCCGGGACATCGAAGCCGAGGTGGCGGGGATGGACGATGTATTTCTCTATACCATCGACGACCTCGCCGCGACGGTGCGCGAGGGCATCGACGCGCGCCAGTCGGCCGTCGCGCAGGCCGAGGCGATCATCGAGTCGCAGGTCGGGTCCTTCCTGCACTGGATGAAGACGCGCGAAATGGTGCCGCTCATCCGCCAGCTGCGAGAATCGGCCGAGGAAGCGCGCTGCCGCGAAGTCGAGCGTGCCGCGCGGATGCTCGCCCGGGGCGACGATCCAAAAACAGTGCTCGAGACGCTCTCGCACGGCCTTACCAACAAATTGATGCACGCTCCTACCGAGGCTCTCAACCAAAGTGGCGAGGCAGCCGAGTCGCTCAAGGCGCTCGTAGCACGGTTGTATCGCCTGCGCTCGGGCGATTAGCTCGGGCGTCCGCTCGTGAGTCGATGAAGACCAGCATCGCGGCCAAGCTCGATCAAGCGCGCCAGCGGCTCCAGGACATCGGCGCGCTTCTTTCTTCCGAGAGCGCGACGCGCGACCTGGAGCAGTTTCGCAAGCTTTCGCGCGAGCATGCGGAGCTCGAGCCCGTGGTCGAGCTTTTCAACAAGTATCGCGACACCGTGCAGCATGTCGCCGAAGCGCAAGAGCTGCTCGACGATCCCGAAATGAGAAGCTACGCGGAAAGCGAGATCAAAGTAGGCCGCGAGCGGCTCGCCGCGCTCGAATCGGAGCTGCAGAAGCTGCTCCTGCCGAAGGACCCCAACGATGAGCGCAATATTTTCCTCGAGATCCGCGCGGGAACCGGCGGAGACGAGTCGGCGCTCTTCGCGGGAGATCTATTTCGGATGTATTCGCGCTATTCGGAACGCCAAGGCTGGCAGGTGGAGGTGATATCCGAATCGCCGGGCGATGCCGGCGGGTACAAGGAGATCATCGCGCGCATTATCGGGCAAGGCGCCTACTCCAAGCTCAAATTCGAATCCGGCGGCCACCGCGTCCAGAGAGTCCCCGCTACTGAGACCCAGGGCCGCATCCACACCTCCGCCTGCACCGTAGCCGTCCTGCCCGAGGCGAGCGCAATCGGCGACGTCGTACTGAATCCCTCGGACCTTCGAATAGACACCTACCGCGCCTCGGGCGCGGGTGGCCAACACGTCAACAAGACCGACTCTGCCGTGCGAGTCACTCATCTACCGACCGGCATCGTCGTGGAATGCCAGGACGCCCGCTCGCAGCACAAGAACAAGGAAAAAGCGCTGGCGGTGCTTGCCGCGCGCATCAAGGACAAGCAGCGGCGCGAGCAGCAGGCGAAGGAAGCCGCCACGCGCAAATCCTTGATCGGCTCGGGCGACCGTTCCGAGCGCATCCGCACCTATAATTTTCCGCAGGGAAGAGTCACCGACCACCGCATCGGTCTTACCCTCTACAAGATCAACGACATCATGGACGGCGATCTTTCCCAGCTGACGCAGGCGCTGCTCGCAGAGCACCAGACCGAGCAGCTCGCCGCGTTCGCCGAAGAGCGCTGAAAACAGGTCCCGGAGTGAATGCGGTCGAAACAGGCGCAACGATCGGCGGCTTGCTGCGCGAGTCCGGATTGCCGCGATTGGAAGCCGAGTTGTTGCTTTGCTCGGTCCTCGGCTGCGAGCGCGTCCGGCTCATCGCTCGCGCCGAAGAAGCGGTCGATTCATCCAGAGCGCGCTCTGCGCACGCTCGGTTCGCACGGCGGCGCGCGGGCGAACCCGTTTCCTACATTACGGGCTGGCGGGAGTTCTACGGCCTGGCACTGCGGGTGACCCCGGAGGTCCTGATCCCCCGCCCGGAAACCGAGCGCCTGGTCGAGCTTGCGCTCGAGCGACTTCCCGCGCCTGCGCGCGTGCTGGAGCTCGGAACGGGCAGCGGAGCGATTGCCATCGCTCTCGCTACCGAGCGACCCGGGCTCGGAATCGTCGCCACGGATGTTTCCGAGGCGGCCCTCGCCCTCGCGCGCCGCAACGCGCGCGACCACGGGGTCGAGATCGCCTTTGTTCTCAGCGATTGGCTCGATGCGCTCGGGCCGGAGCAGTTCGACCTGATCGTGTCAAATCCGCCTTACGTCGCCGCGGGAGACGCTCATCTGGAACGAGGCGACGTGCGCTTCGAGCCGCGCCTCGCCCTGGTCGGCGGCGGGGACGGGCTTGCCTGCATCCGGGAGATTGCCGTGCGTGCGCAAAACCGGCTCCGGCCGGGCGGCTGGTTGCTCATGGAGCATGGGTACGATCAGGGAGATCGTTGTGTCAAGCTCCTCAGCGCGCTGGGTTATGCCGCAGTCACCGATTTTCATGACCTCGCGGGATGGCCGCGCGCGTGCGCGGGTGTTTGGCGCGGTTGACCGCGTTTAGAGCGAGCGGTACAATTTCCGACGGTTTTTATCGGGTATTTGAGGGTCAGAAGATATGGACGCGCAAGAACGCATCAAGCAGCAAGTGACTGGAAATCCGGTCGTACTCTATATGAAAGGGACCCCGCAATTTCCGCAATGCGGCTTCTCCGCCAACGCCGTGCAGATCCTGAAGGCCTGCGGGGTGGATCAAGTCTTTACGGTCAACGTGCTCGAGGAGCCGGAAATCCGTCAAGGCATCAAGGACTACGCCAATTGGCCCACCATCCCCCAGCTCTACGTCAACGGAGAGTTTGTGGGCGGGTCCGACATCATGCGCGAGATGTACCAGTCCGGAGAGTTGCAGAAGCTTCTCACTGGCGAAAAGACCACTTCCTAGTTAGAGGATTGAGCGCCTTATCGCACCTCCGCAAGGAGGCGCTCGATCATCCGCTCGGCCTGCGCCGCGTAGCCGCCGCCGAACAGATTCGCGTGGTTGAGCACGTGGTACAGGTTGTACAGCGTCTTTCTGACCGCATAACCTGGGGCTAGGGGCGCCGCCTCCGCGTAGGCGGAATAGAAATCTTGCGGAAACCCGCCGAATAGTTCGGTCATGGCAAGGTCTGCTTCGCGGTCTCCCCAATAAACTGCCGGATCGAAAAGGACCGGCGCACCGTCCGCGAGAAAGCCCGCGTTTCCGCTCCATAGATCCCCGTGCAGGAGCGATGCAGTAGGCGCATGTTCGGAAAGCAGTCCGGGTACCGCTTCAGCAAGCTGCTCCCCTTTTTTCAAGAGACTTTCCCCGAAGCCGTTTTTCCTCGCTAGGTCGAGCTGAGGTCCGAGCCGCGCTTCGCACCAGAAGTCGCTCCACGACGGCGAGCACTGATTGAGCTGCGGCGTTCTCCCGATGTAGTTGTTCCGCCGCCACCCGAAGGATTCGCCGCGGATTGAATGCACCTTGGCGAGCGAGCGCCCGAGAGCCGCGTAATCGCCGTTTCCGCGCAGCTCAAGGTGCTCGAGCACCAGGAATGCTTGCTCGCCCGCTTGTCCCTGGCACAGCGGGACGGGAACTCGGGCGCCAGCCGCGGAAAGCGCAGCGAGGCCGTCAGCCTCGGCAGCGAAATTGTCGAGCTCCGAGCGGGCGTTCGTTTTGGCGAAGTACCTGCGACCACCGCCCTCGAGCAGCAAGCATCGATGGATGCAACCTCCCGCGACAGGCGTCGTGCGCTCGATTCGAAACGAGCCCGCGGCATCTGAAACGGATGTCTGCAGTGCGGCGAGAAGCTCTCCCGAGGGGCCTCCCATCACTGCGGGATCACGGTGCCGGGTCGGCCTTCAGCAATTTGCGCGCGCGGCTGATCGCGGCACGCACCTGCGCGGGCGCGGTGCCGCCGATGTGCGAGCGGCTCGCGACCGAGCCCTCGAGCGTGAGTACGCGGTAGACGTCTTTTTCCACTTTGGAAGAAAAACGGCGCATCTCCGTAAGCGGCAACTGCTCCAGACCCAGCCCCGATTTTTCGGCGAAGCGCACCGCCCGCGCGACCGCTTCGTGAGCGTCGCGAAACGCGAGCCCCTTTCTTACCAGGTAGTCGGCAAAGTCTGTCGCCGTGGCGAAGCCTTCCTTGGCCGCAGCCCGCATCGCAGCCGCGTTGACCTGGATGCCGGCGATCAACTCGGCGAAAACGGCGAGCGTATCGCGCAGGGTATCCGCCGCGTCGAACAGCGGCTCCTTGTCTTCCTGATTGTCCTTGTTGTACGCAAGAGCTTGTCCCTTCATCAGGGTGAGCAGCGCGACGAGATCGCCTGCGACCCTCCCAGTCTTGCCGCGCGCGAGCTCCGGAACGTCGGGGTTCTTCTTCTGGGGCATGATGGACGATCCGGTGCAAAAGCGATCCGGCAGGGCGATGAAGCCGAAGCGCGGATTGCTCCAGAGAATCAGCTCTTCGGAAAAGCGCGAGAGGTGGACCATCGCAAGCGCCGCACAGGCGCAGAATTCGATCGCGAAGTCGCGATCGGAGACCGCGTCCAGCGAGTTTTCACTCACCGTTTCGAACCCCAGCTCGCGCGCGACCTTCGCGCGGTCGATCGGAAAGGAGGTTCCGGCGAGCGCCGCCGCGCCGAGCGGGAGGCAGTTCACGCGCCGCCGGCAGTCGGCAAGGCGCGCGCGGTCGCGCTCGAGCATCTCGAAATACGCAAGCAGGTGATGCCCGAAAGTCACCGGTTGAGCGACCTGCAGGTGGGTGAAACCCGGCATCACGGTGGCGGCATGTTTTTCCGCCTGATCGAGGAGCTCCCGCTGCAGCTTTCGCACGAGGCCCCTGATCTCGTCGATCGCCTCGCGCAGCCACAGACGCAGGTCGGTTGCGACCTGGTCGTTGCGCGAGCGGGCGGTGTGCAGGCGCTTGCCGGCCTCCCCGACGAGAGCGATCAGCCGCCGCTCGATATTGACGTGGACATCCTCGGCCGCGAGCGACCAGCGAAACCGTCCCGCTTCGATTTCGCGGGAGATCCTGGAAAGGCCGCGCTCGATCGCTTTGAGATCCGTCGCCGTCAAGATCCTAACGGCGCGGAGCATGCGCGCATGCGCAAGAGACGCCCCGATGTCGTGGGGCGCGAGGCGCCGGTCAAAACGGACCGACGCGGTGTAGCGCCTGACGAGCTCGGATACCGGTTCGGCGAACCGCCCGGACCAGAGTTTCTTGCCGGGTTTGGGCTTCGCTGTCATGGTTGCCTGTAAAAT
>DATHHZ010000331.1:0-11191 GCA_035316965.1 Burkholderiales bacterium
CCATGCTCTATATTTCGAAGCTCATTACCGTATTCGTCAACATGGACAGCATGGTCGGCAAGGACTTCGAGGCCGGTCTTGCCAACCTGAAGACTGTTGCCGAGAACCAACCCCGTTAGACAACCCGCAGGAGGCGACACATGCGATACGTAGATGGATTCGTGGTACCTGTCCCGAAGAGGAAATTGGCGGACTGGGGCGGGTTCAAGGTTCTCGTCGCTCGGTGAAGGAAGGAGCAAGAGCCATGCAAAAGATCACCCCGTTCCTTTGGTTCGACACCCAGGCCGCCAAGAAGGCGAAGCGCGTCATGGAGGCGATGCTCAAGATGAAGAAGATCGACATCGCGGCCCTGAAGGCCGCGGCGGAGGCGGCATCATGAAAGAACCGCGTTACGGATGGGTGATGGTGGGGCTCGGCGCCTTCATCACCTGCATCGCGATCGGCGCGATGTTCTCGCTCGCGGTGTTCCTGCGGCCGATCACCGAGTCGACCGGCTGGTCGACGACGGCCGTGTCGACCGCCATGACGCTCAACTTCCTCGCGATGGGCGCGGCCGGCTTCGGCTGGGGCGCGCTCAGCGACCGCATCGGCCCGCGACCCGTGGTCCTCGCGGGCGCGGTGCTCCTCGGGCTGGGCCTCTTCCTCGCGAGCCATGCGCAGACCGCGCTCCAGTTCCAGCTCAGCTTCGGCCTGCTGGTAGGCATCGCCGTAGGCAGTTTCTTCTCGCCGATGATCGCCGCCGTCATGGGCTGGATCAGCGAGCACCGCGGCCTCGCCGTGTCGCTGGTCTCGGTCGGCGTCGGCGTCGCGCCGATGACCATGTCGCCGTTCGCGGCATGGCTCATCACGCAGATGGACTGGCGAGCCGCGCAACTCGTCATCGCAGTGCTCGTGTGGGCGACTCTCGTTCCGGCGGCGCTCTTCGTGCGCCGGCCGCCGGCCGCGGTGACGGCCGGGCAGGGCGCAGCCGAAGGACCGCAGCCGAGCCTGCGCGACGCGTTCTTCTCGGCGCCGTTCGTCGTCCTCGCGCTGACCTTCTTCGCCTGCTGCGCGGCGCACGCCGGCCCGATCTTCCACACCGTCACCTACGCCATGACCTGCGGCCTCGCGCCCCTCGCCGCCGTGACGATCTACAGCGTCGAGGGCCTCGCGGGCCTCGGCGGCCGCCTGGCGCTGGGCGTGCTCGCGGATCGCCTCGGCGTGAAGCGCGTGCTCATCGCCGGGCTGCTGATCCAGGCGATCGCCGCATTCACGTTCATTTTCGCCTCGCAGCTCGGCGAGTTCTACGCCGTCGCCGCGATGTTCGGCTTCGCCTACGGCGGCGTAATGCCGCTCTACGCGGTCCTCGCGCGCGAGTACTTCGGGCAGCGCATCCTAGGCGCGGTGTTCGGCGCCGCTGCCATGGTGTCGAGCCTCGGAATGGCGCTCGGGCCGGCCGTCGGCGGCTGGATCTTCGACACCTTCGGCCGGTACACCTGGATGTACGTCGGCTCTGCCGCGATCGGCCTCGGCGCCGTGGCGATCGCGCTCGCGTTCCCGCCCTTTCCCAAAGCGGCCAGAGCAGATTCTCCGGCCGCGGCCTGACTCAGGATGAAGAAGATCGACATCGAGGGTTTGAAACAGGCGCATGAAGGCGCGGTAAAGTAGGCTTTGGCAATCACCTAAGGAGATTCCAAATGAATTACGTCGACGCAGTCGTTGTACCGGTCCCCAAGAGAAAGCTGGCGGCGTATCGCAGCCTGGCGCGGCTGTCGGGAAAAATCTGGCGCGAGCACGGCGCCCTCGAATACTACGAGTGCGCGGCCGACGACGTGAAGCCGGGCAAGCGCACGTCGTTCCCGCAGAGCGTCAAGCTCAAACCCGGCGAGATGGTGGTGTTCGCGTATGTCGTGTACAAGTCGCGCGCGCATCGCGACCGCGTCATGGACAAGGTCATGAAGGACAAGCGCCTGGCGAAGATGATGGACCCGAAGACGATGCCTTTCGACGGCAAGCGCATGTTCTGGGGCGGATTCAAGGTGATGGTCGACGCCTGAGCCGAGCACGGAACCCACATAGCCGATGGATACCATCGGAACGCTGAAAGCGGCGAAGCCCGCGTCAGCCAACGCCTCTAGCCGGCGCGAACGATCGATCACCGTGACCGCATCCGCCACGCACAGCGCGATCGAAGCGGTCTGGAGGATCGAGTCGGCGAAGGTCATCGCCGGCCTTGCGCGCAGGGTGCGCGACGTCGGTCTCGCCGAGGAGCTCGCGCAGGAAGCTCTCCTCGCCGCGCTCGAGACCTGGCCCGGGACGGGCGTTCCGGACAACCCGGGCGCCTGGCTCATGGCCACCGCCAAGAACCGCGCGCTCGATCACTTCCGGCGCGACAAGCTCCTCGAGCGCAAGCACGAGGAGCTCGCCGGCGAGATGGAGCTCGAGCAGGAGATCGCGACGGCCGATCGCGAAGCCGCCCTGGTCGAGCGCTTGGACGACGACATCGGCGACGATCTGCTGCGCCTCGTCTTCGTCGCCTGCCACCCGGTGCTCTCGACCGAGGCGCGCGCCGCCCTCACGCTGCGTTTGCTCTGCGGCCTGACGACCGACGAGATCGCGCGCGCCTTCCTCGTCCCGGAGCCGACCATCGCCCAGCGCATCGTGCGCGCGAAGCGCACGCTCGCCGAGACGCGCGTCCCCTTCGAGGTGCCGCGCAAGAACGAGCTCGCCCCGCGCTTCGCATCGGTGCTCGAGGTCGTCTACCTCGTCTTCAACGAAGGCTACTCGGCGACCGCGGGCGAGGACTGGATGCGGCCCGCGCTGTGCGAGGAAGCGCTGCGCCTCGGCCGCATCCTCGCCGAGCTCGCACCCGGGGAGCCCGAGGTCCACGGCATCGTCGCGTTGATGGAGATCCAGGCGTCGCGCGCGCTCGCCCGGGTCGGCCCGTCGGGAGAGCCGATCCTCTTGCTCGATCAGGACCGCTCGCGCTGGGATCACCTGCTCGTGCGCCGCGGTCTCGCGGCGCTGGCGCGCGCCGAGCAGCTTGGCGGGAGGCTGGGACCCTACGCGCTGGAGGCCGCGATTGCCGCCTGCCACGCGCGCTCGCGCACTGCAGAGGAAACCGACTGGACACGCATCGCGGCCCTCTACGACGCGCTCGCGCAGATCGCGCCGTCCCCCGTCGTGGAACTGAACCGCGCGGTCGCGGTCGCCATGGCCTTCGGCCCGGCGGAAGGGCTGGCGCTCGTCGATGCGCTCGCCTCCGAGCCGGCTCTCAAGCACTATCACCTCCTGCCCGCTGTGCGCGGCGACCTCCTCGTCAAGCTCGGCCGCCTCGACGCGGCGCGCGCGGAGTTCGAGCGCGCGGCCTCGCTCACGCGCAACGCGCGCGAGAAGAAGCTCCTCCTCGATCGCGCGGTCGCGTCGCATAAATTCGGCGTCGTAAAGTAGGAGCGCTTTCCCTTCCTCACCGGGGAGGGGTGCCGCGGCGGAGTGGTAAGCTTTGCTCCCGAAATGAAAATCGCCACCTGGAACGTCAACGGCATCCGCGCGCGCCAGGCGCAGCTGCGCGAGTGGATGGAGCGCGACCGGCCGGACGTCGTGTGCCTGCAGGAGCTGAAGGCGGAGTCCTCGCAGATTCCCGAGCAAGTCAAGCTCGAGGACTACCACGCGTACTGGCACGGCTTTCGCGCCTACTCCGGCGTGTCGCTTCACATCCGCAAGGGCCTGTTCGACGCCGAGCCTGCATTCAGCCATCCCGAATTCGACATGGAGTCGCGGATCGTGCAGGCCGAAGTCGGCCGCCTCGTCCTCGCTTCGGTGTACGTGCCCAACGGCGGCAAGGACTACGAGGCGAAGCTGGGCTTCATGATCAAGCTCGCGGCGTGGGCGAAAGAGCTGCACCGGGACGGGCGCGAGCTCGTTCTCTGCGGCGACATGAACATCACCCGCACCGACCTGGACGTGCATCCGAACGAGCGCAAGCCCGGCATCATCGGGCAGCGGGAGGAGGAGCGCGAGCTGCTCGACAGGCTCCTCGCCCAGCACCTGGTGGACGTCGGCCGCGCGCAGGACCCCGACAATCCGAACCTCTTCACCTGGTGGGCGCCGTGGCGCAACCTGCGCCAACGCAATATTGGGTGGCGCCTCGATTACATCCTCGCCTCACCGACGATCGCGGAGCGCGCCGCGAGCTGCGCCGTTCTCTCAGACGTCGGAACGAGCGACCATGCACCGGTGATGATGACCGCCGCGTAGGACGCTGAAGTCACGCGGTCCGCACTTGCCGCAGCACGACTGCAGCGACGATCGCGGTGGCGAGCACGACGGCGGCGCTGATCGCCGCAGTGAGCTGCAGCCCCTGCGTCAACGCCTCGCGGCCGTATACGGCAGTGGCGAGGCTGCCGAGGAGCGCGATGCCGAGCGCTCCACCGAGCTCGGAGCCGGTCTCGGAGATCGCGGAGGCCGCCCCGGCCCGCTCGGGCGGCGCGGCTCCCACGATCACGTCGGTGGCCAAGGTGAACACCGGGGCGAGGCCCAGGGAGACGAGGAGCGAGCCGGTCACGAGAACGAG
Source organism: Burkholderiales bacterium (assembly GCA_035316965.1). Classification (GTDB taxonomy): domain Bacteria; phylum Pseudomonadota; class Gammaproteobacteria; order Burkholderiales; family SG8-39; genus VBDM01. The sequence goes on from DATHHZ010000331.1 coordinate 4,553, forward strand.
GAGCGCTGAGCCGCCGTCGACCCGCGTGAGGAGGCCGAAGCCCCCGGCCGCGAGCACAAGCCCGGCGCTCAGCGCGAATGCCCGGCGCAGCCGGCGCGCGATCAAGGGGGCCAGCATGGAACCGGAGATCCAGCCCACGAAAAAGGGCAGCATCCACACGCCTGCCTGCAAAGGCGACAGCCCCAGCACCCGCTGCAGGTACTGCGCGATGAAGAGAAACGATCCGAACGCAACGAAGGTGCCGAGAGTGTAGGCCGCGAGCGACACGCTGAAGGCAGGCGCGCGGAACAGCCGCAGGTCGATCAGCGGGTCGGCGAGCCTATGCTGCCTTTTTGCACGAACACCGCTCCGGCGGCGAGACCGGCGAGGATGGAGAGCAGCGGCAGCCATGCCGCGCCGCCCTCGGCGATCCGCTTGATCCCGTAGATCACCGGCAGCACCGCGGCGAGCGACAAGGCCGCGCTCGCGAGGTCCGGCCGGCCCGCCTCTGGATCGCGGAACTCAGGCAGCAGCGCCGGCCCCACCGCGAGCAGCAGCGCCATGACCGGCACGCCCGCGAGGAACACCGAGCCCCACCAGAAGCGCTCGAGCAGAACCCCGCCGACCAGCGGGCCGATCGCGCCGCCGGCCGAGTAGCTGGTAATCCAGACGCCGATGGCGAACCTGCGCTCTCCCGGCTCACGGAACATGTTGCGGATCAGGGACAGGGTTGAGGGCGCGAGCGTCGCGCCGGCGATGCCGAGAGCCGCGCGCGTCGCGATCAGCATCTCGGCGCTGGTCGAGAATGCGGCGAGCACCGAGGCGACGCCGAACCCTGCTGCGCCGATGAGGAGCAGCCGGCGCCGTCCGATCCGGTCGCCGAGCGCGCCCATCGTGATCAGCAGGCCCGCGACCAGAAACCCGTAGATGTCCACGATCCACAGGAGCTGTGCGCTCGTGGGCCGGAGGTCCGCGCTGATCGCCGGCAGGGCCAGGTTCAGCACCGTCAGGTCCATCGAGTAGAGCAGGCACGGGAGTGCGATCACGGCGAGCCCGATCCACTCGCGGCGTGTCGCCTGGGGAGCGATGGTGATGGCGGTAGTCTTTCAGGTCGCGGTGATCGTATCGACCTTGTCCGGATAGAAGGCGACCAGTTCCTTGATCGCGAGCATCTCGTCGTAAGGCTGCTCGTAGGTCCAGACCGCGTTCTCCGGGCCGTCCTTCAGCGAGTAGTACGACGCCTGGCCCTTGAAGGGACAGTAGGTCTGGTGGCTCGTGCGGACGAGCCGCTCCATCTTCACGTCCTTGCGCGGAATGTAGTAGATGACGGGCGCCACCACGTGGCCGACGTGGGTTTCCTCGAGCTGAATCGCATCCCGCGTGTCGGCGATGACTTCGCCTTTGACCTTGACCTGCACGCGCACGCCTGCGGGCTTGGTCGTGATGCGATGCTTCGGGTACTTCTTCCAGCCGGGACCGTTGTTGGCGCCCATGAAGGTCTCCTTCGGATAGTTTATGGAGGAACTACCCGATAGGATAGTACTGCGAAGCCCACGCGATTGCCGGCGTTCTGAAGAACTTATGCGACGTGCAGCTTCGCCTCGCGGTTGTCGAAGAACTGCGCGTCCTCGGTCGAGCCGCGCAGCGCGGTCGTCGAGGACCTTCCGCCCGCGATCACCTGAGTGAGGTCATCGAAGTACCCCGTGCCCACTTCGCGCTGATGCTTCACCGCGGTGAAGCCCTGCTCGGCGGCGGCAAATTCCTTCTCCTGAAGCTCGACGAAGGCGCTCATGGCCCGGCGCGCGTAGCCGTGGGCCAGCTCGAACATGCTGTAGTTGAGCGAGTGGAAGCCGGCCAGCGTGATGAAATGGAACTTGTAACCCATCGCCGCTAGCTCACGATGGAATTTGGCGATGGTGGCGTCGTCCAGGTTGCGCTTCCAGTTGAAGGAAGGCGAGCAGTTGTAGGCGAACAGCTTGTCCGGGTGGACCTTGCGCACGCCCTCCGCGAATTTCCTGGCGAACTCGAGGTCGGGCTTACCGGTCTCGCACCACACCATGTCGGCGTACTCGGCGTAGGCGATGCCTCGCGACACCGCCTGCGCCAGTCCGTTCTTCACGCAGTAGAAGCCCTCGCCGGTGCGCTCCCCGGTGAGAAACGGCTTGTCGTTCTCGTCGATGTCGGAGGTGATGAGATTCGCCGCCTCGGCGTCGGTGCGCGCCAGCAGCACGGTAGGCACGCCCATGATGTCGGCGGCAAGACGCGCCGCGACGAGCTTCTGCACCGCTTCCTGCGTCGGCACCAGCACCTTGCCTCCCATGTGGCCGCATTTCTTGACCGAAGCCAGCTGGTCCTCGAAATGCACGCCGGCCGCGCCTGCCTCGATCATGCTTTTCATCAGCTCGTGTGCGTTGAGCACGCCGCCGAATCCGGCTTCGGCGTCGGCCACGATGGGAGCGAACCAGTCGACGTGGTTCTCGCCTTCCGCGTGGTGCAGCTGATCGGCGCGTTGCAGCGCGTTGTTGATGCGCTTCACCACGCTGGGCACGCTGGTGACGGCGTAGAGCGACTGGTCGGGATACATGGACAGGCTGTCGTTCGCGTCGGCCGCCACCTGCCACCCGGAGAGGTAGATGGCCGGCACGCCGGCCTTCACCTGCTGCATCGCCTGGTTGCCCGTCAGCGCGCCGAGCGAGTTGACGAAGGGCCGCTCGTTGCACATCTTCCACAGCTTTTCGGCGCCGCGCCGGGCGAGCGTGTGTTCGATCTGCATGCTGCCGCGCAGGCGGTACACGTCTTCGGCCGAGTAGCCGCGCTTGATGCCCTTCCAGCGCGGATTTTCAATCCAGTCGTTCCTGATCTTCGCCGTTTCCCATTCACGAGTTGTCATGCATTGCTCCTCAATCATCAAGGTAGGAGTTGGTAGGCAGGCAGGGTCAGGAATTCGTCGAAGCCGTTGTTCTTGACCATCGAACTGAACAGACGCACCGCAGTGGAAAAGGCGCCGGATCGGAATCTGGCAGTGCCGACTTCATGATGCACTTGTTCGAGCTCGGCGCCGAGCAGCAGATCGAATCGCTCCGCAGTTACGGTCGCGCCGTTGTCCATGCGAGCTTCGTGGCGTATCCATTGCCACAGTTGTGCGCGGCAAATCTCCGCAGTGGCAGCGTCTTCCATCAGGTTATACAGCGGCACGCAGCCGGAGCCGCGCAGCCAGGCTTCGATGTATTGCAGGGCAACGCGAATGTTTTGCCGCAGTCCCGCTTCGGTGATGGCGCCGTCGGGAATGCGCAGCAGGTCCGCCGCGTCGACCCGCACATCGCCGCGCATTACCCGCAGCTGATTGGGCCCGGACATGACGGCGTTGAAGGCATCCATCGCAATGGGCGCCAGCCCCGGATGGGCAACCCAGGTGCCGTCATGACCGGCCAGCGCTTCGCGCGTCTTGTCGGCGCGCACCTTGGCCATGGCGGCTTCATTGGCTTGCGCGTCGTCGCGAATCGGAATCTGGGCCGCCATGCCGCCCATCGCGTGTGCGCCGCGGCGATGACAGGTTTGAATCAAGAGCTCGACGTAAGACTTCAGAAAAGGCTTGTCCATGGTCAGCGTGCCGCGATCCGGCAGCACGCAGTCGCGGCGGTTCCGGAATTTCTTGATGAAGCTGAAGATGTAGTCCCAGCGGCCGCAATTGAGCCCCGCGGAATGCTCGCGCAACTCGAACAGAATCTCGTCCATTTCGAACGCGGCCAGTATCGTTTCGATGAGCACGGTCGCCTTGATCGTGCCGCGCTTCATGCCCAGTGCGTCTTGTGCGGCGACGAAGACATCGTTCCACAGCCGGGCTTCGAGACGGTTCTCGATTTTCGGCAAGTAGAAATAGGGGCCGGTGCCGGCGCGCGCCAGCGACTCGTGGTTGTTCGCCAGAAAGATCGCGAAATCGAACAGCGATGCCGACACCGGCTCGCCGTCGATGTGCAGGTGTTTCTCGGGTAGATGCCAGCCGCGCGGCCGCACGATCAGCGTCGCGATACGGGCACCAAGGCGGTAGGACTTGCCGCTGGCGGCATCGAGGTAGCCGATGTCGCGGTTGACGGCGTCGCGCAGATTGATCTGCCCGCTCACCATGTTTTCCCAGGTCGGCGAGGACGAATCCTCGAAGTCGGCCATGAAAGCCTGCACCGGTGCGTTGAGCGCGTTGATGATCATCTTGCGATCGACCGGTCCGGTGATTTCCACGCGACGATCCAGGAGATCCTCGGGCACCGGCGCGATGCGCCACTCGCCGGCGCGCGTTGCGGCGGTTTCCGGCAAGAATTCCGGCAATCCGCCCGCATCCAGCTGCTTCTGAAGCTGCGCGCGTGCGGCCAGCAGCTCGAGGCGCCGGCCGTTGAATTTTCGATGCAGCGCGACGACCAGGTCCAACGCCGCGGGGGTCAGCACCTCCGCCGATCGTTCGAGCCGGGGCGCAAGGAGCTCCAGCTCAGGCGCCGGCATGGCATGTACATTTGTCTTCATGCGGGGCATTATAGGCATCAGAGATCGGTAAATTTGACGATGGAAATTTCACACTGTTAATTTCACAAACTCCGATGACCCAGCACACCCGCAAGAGTCACTTCCTCGGCACCAAGGTGCGCGCCTTGCGCAAGCGCAATGGCCTGACCCTGGAAGAATTGTCGGCACGCTGCATTCAACTCGATTCGCAGAGCGCGCCCTCGGTCTCCTACCTGAGCATGATCGAGAGCGGCAAGCGGGTTCCGTCGGAAGACGTGCTCGGGTTGCTGTCATCGTTGTTTCAACGCGATCCGCGCTGGTTTCTCGATGGCAATCCGGAAATAGAAACCCCTGCGATCAGGCAGCGTCCAGGCGGCGCTGCGGGCGTGCCGCTCGAACCTGCGTTCTTGTTCTCGAAGGAACTGCTGCGGGCTGCGATCCCCGAGTTATTGGCGCAAACCGGGACCACCGGACGGGAGTTCGCGCACCTGCTGATTCGCTCGCATCAGGAGATGTCGCGCAATGCCTTTCCCGATCTCGAGCGATCGGCGGAAGGTGTCGGCGAGCGCAGATTTCCGCTCGACGCGGACGACCTCATGCGTCTTTGCAAGCACCACGGTCTGACCCTGCGCTGGTTCGACCGCAAGCCGGTGCTCGCGCGCGACAAGGATCGCGAACTGCGCAGCATGGTGCGCTCGTTCTTTGAATCGCCGCACACCGTCTATTTGAATCGCGAGCTGCAAGCCGATCCGGCGCGTCTGAAATTCGACCTCGCCTCGCACTTGGGCCACAAGGTGCTGCACGGAGGCGATGGACTCAAGTCCGCGCACGCCACCGGCGGGGAAATGGGCGGCAGCCCGGAAGGCGGCGCGGAATTCGCCGCCGGCATGAACGCGCAGGACGTGCTGCACGCCTGGCGCGATTTCGAGTGCAGCTTCTTCGCCGGCGCGCTGCTGTGTCCCAAGGTTCCATTCCGGCGCCTCCTCACCCGCGAGTCGTATCGGGTCGAAGCCGGGGAGAAAATCGAGCTCACGCCGGCTGTGATGATGCGGCGCATGACCAAGGTATCGCCGTATCCCTATTGGCATTTCTTCGACGCCTATCCGCCCGGATATCTGCGCGCGGTGTATCGCGGCAACGGCATCCCGCTGCCCTGGGGCAACATGGCGCAAGTCACCGACCCCTGTCCGAACTGGGCCGTTTTTCGCATGCTCAACGAGACTCGCACCACCGATCGCAGCTCTCAGATTTCAGTGTTGCGCGACGGCGATCAATCCCTGCTGTATTGCTGTCACTCGCGGCGCACCAACGACATGGCAGGCAATCCCCATGTGTTGTCGGTAGGGATTGATCTGGTGCCGGCGCTGCGTTCGCACAGTGTCGACGCGGAAAACATCGTCGCGAGCATCACCGATGAATGCATGCACCGTCACGGCGAAGCGAGAATTCCCAGAACCGCCGCCGAGGCGATCAAGGGAGCGGCCAAGGTACTGAACATTGCCTGGGTCGAGGATGCCTTATCGCGTCCCGCACGCATCATTTGTCCACGCAGCACGCATTGTCCGCGAACGGAGCATTGCGACGGCGCCAGGGCGTCGCGCGCGCGTGAAATTACCGATGTGCGGGAGGAGATCATCAGCAAGGCCAAGCGCGGACGTTAGCGCGAATCGGCGCGGAGCGTCCTCACCTTCGTCTTGCGGTACCATCCTTACTCGTACGCTCCTCGGCTCTTCCGAATGTTACGCCCCGATTGCAGCTCCGACCCCCCATGCTTTGAACCGCCCGGGATGATGCAGTAGAGTATCTGGGCCCGGTACCCGAAATGTCCCTTCCAGAAAAACTTCTCCGCAGTGCGGGGGCGCTCACCTGCGGCGTTGCGCTTGCCGGCTGCGTCAGCACCTCGCCCGACGAGCTGCTCGCCTCGACGGCGATCGTCGCCGAGCTCCCGCGCGAGAGCGGCACGATGGTCGAAGCGGCGCGGTTCTCCGCCGGCCGCGCCGGCGAGGCGCCGCCCGGGGGCTGGAGCCCCTTCGTCGTTTCGCCCTTCGCGACGAAGAGCGAGTACCGCCTCGTCGAGAGCAACCCGCTCACGGTGCTCGAGGCGCGCGCGGACGGCTCGGCCTCGGGGTTCTACCGGCGCATCCACATCGATCCGAAGCGCCATCC
>DATHHZ010000332.1:0-6662 GCA_035316965.1 Burkholderiales bacterium
CGCGAGCTTCAACATAGTAGGCGGCGTCCAAACGATGGTGTTCGGCCTTCCCGAGATGATGCCCATCGGGAGCTTCGTGCGAGCCGGGAGCACGGTGACCGCGACCACGGTCGAAGCGCACGGCCTGACCACCTCCGACAAGGTGTTCGTCACCAGCGGCACTGCGGGCCTGGCCGTCACTTGCGTCGCGGTGGCCTCGACGGCCAATGCCAACACCTTCACCTATGCCTCAGGAAGCTCCGGCACCATAGCCGCGACGAGCGCTTCCTACCGCAGATGCGATACGGGAAATTTCGCGAAGGCGAGCGGCACCGTCACGGTCAACACCGCTGTCGCCCACGGGCTAGTCAGCAGCGACGTCATCACGACCTTCATTCCCGCCAGCAGCGCGATGAGTGTGAACAACGTGACTGTGACCGTCGTTAGCGCAACGCAGTTCACTTACGCCGTCAGCGGGAGCACGATCACCTCCACGGCAGGATTCTGGGTGCGCAACGGGCTCTACAACGTCGCGAGCAGCGTCAACGGCCCGGCCCTCGCCTACCGCATCGTCCCGGTCGAATGGTGCACGGACGCCAACCTGACCGATTGCATCGAGGTTATCCCGCCGGCTGCGCCGCCCGCCGACCATCCGTTCCCGGCGCACGTGCGCTTCTGCAAGACGCAGGAGGAAGCGCTCGCGCACGGCGCAGTCACCTTCATTGCGACCACGCCGCAGACCAACCGGTGCCAGCTGAAATACATCAATGTGACGGGGCTGCAGACCTACCAGTTTCCGCGCTATGGATGGTTCATCCGCGACACCATCAAATCCACCGTCGCCTCGTACGGCGGGCGGCCCGGCCGGGTCGACTGCGCGGCAGTGCCGGTGTGCAGCTACACAGAGGAAATCCAGAACTACGCGAAATGGTACGCCTACTACCGCACGCGCATGCAGATGATGAAGACCTCGGTGGGAATTTCGTTTCGCGGGTTCATCTCCAATCCGACCGGAACGCCGCCCAAGCCCGACAATCTGCGCGTGGGCTTCATCACGATTCACGCCGGGGACAGCGGCAGCATAAGCGCGGCCCAGTACCTGAGAATCGACAATTTCAATACGACGCAGGCGAACAACCTCTACACCAAGTTCTACCAGCAGACCCCATTTGGCTTCACGCCCCTGCGCGAGGCGCTCTCGCGCGCCGGATGGATTTTTGCCGGCAAGCTCGGTACGGGGCTGACGAACGGGATTCCGGCGGCCGACGATCCGATACAGTCGTCCTGCCAGAAAAACTATACGCTCCTCACCACGGACGGTTTCTGGAACGTCAACCCGGGGCAGGACATCGCCGGAACCGCGATGGGGAACTGGGACAACACGGACAACTTTTTGTACACGCCCGCCGGGGTCACGCCCGCCTATACGGATCCGGTGGCGAGCCGGGCCACCGGCACGTACGACGGAAACGTTCTGCCGGGCACCGTGGCGGGGGCCAGTCCAGGCGGCTCCGGCACGCTCGCCGACGTGGCTTTGTACTACTACATGACCGATCTGCGCGGCGGAGTCGACAGGAACAACAAACCGACCGGGCCCGCGACCAGTCCCAATACCACGCCCCCGAACGGCGACGTTTCCGCGAACAACATCCCGAGCAAGGCGGGGAACAAGGACTTCGCGCAACACCAGCACATGGTCACCTTCACCCTGGGCCTCGCCGACGGGTTGATGCTCTACGATCCCAACTACGAGACGGCACCCGGGGATTTCGCGAACATCAAGAGCGGCGTGGCCAACGCCTGCTTCTGGGCTGCGGGCGTGTGCAACTGGCCGTCGCCACAACAGGACAAGCAGAGCGCGCTCGACGATCTGTGGCACGCCGCCGTCAACGGGCGCGGGACCTACTTCCTCGCGCTGAACCCGCGCACGCTCTCGAACGCGCTTCAGAACGCATTGAGCAACATTGCGGGGCGAAACGCGTCCGCGGCGGCTGCGGCCACTTCGAGCCCGAACATCACGCCCAAGGACAATTTCGCGTTCAGCACCACCTATCAGACCAACACCTGGTCCGGGATCGTCAGGGCGCAGCGACTCGACGCCACCACTGGCGCGGTGCTGACCGACAATCAGGGCAAGCCGATCATCCTGTGGCAAGCCGACAAGCAGCTCCTCACCCAGGTCAGCGCGAGCAGCGATTCGCGCAACATCTGGATGCTCGACACCACCGCGCCGACCAAGCTCAAGGCGTTCCAGTTCGCGAGCATGACGCTCGCCGAGCAGGCCTTCTTCATGAACAAGTGCGCCGTGATGGCCCAGTGCTCGCTGTTGACCCTACCCCAGAAGGCCCTGGTCAACGCCGGCACCTCGCTCATCGGGTTCCTGCGCGGGCAGACCGGCAACGAGGCGGTGCTCTTCCGCGACCGGATCGAGACCGATCCGGTGACCAATACGACCCAGCAAACCGTGCTCGGCGACATCGTCGATGCGACCCCGGCATTCATCCGGGTTCCGCTGTTCAGCTATACCGACACCGGCTACAGCAGCTTCAAAGACGCAAACAAAAACCGCCCCGGGGCGCTCTACGCCGCGGCAAACGACGGATACCTGCACTCCTTCGACAACACCACGGATGTCAACGGGGACCCGGTAGCCACGGCAGGAACGGAAAACTGGGCCTACATGCCGAAGTTCGTCATGCCCGGCATCTACCAGATTGCGGATACGGCTTACGCGAACGCGCACCGTTTCATGCTCGACGGGAGCCCGGAGATCGGCGACGTGTTCGACGCCACGGCTTCGGTCTGGAAGACCATCGTCGTCGGCGGTGCCAACGGCGGCGCCCGCGGCTTCTATGCGCTCGACATCACCGATCCTAAGAATCCGAAGGGCCTGTGGGAGTTCTGTTCCGACTCGACGCTGTGCCCGGCGGTCGGCACGGTCAGCCACAGCGACACCGATCTGGGCTTCACCTACGGCAACCCGGTGATCGGCAAGCGCGCGTTCGACGGGAAATGGGTCGTCGTCCTGACTTCCGGTCTGAACAACCTCAGCCCCGGGACCGGCGTGGGTTTCTTCTACGTGCTCGATGCGATCACCGGACAGGTGCTGCACAAGGTCAGCACCGGAGTGGGCACCACGGTCACGCCGTCGGGCCTGATGAGGCAAGGCGGCTATTTCAAGGCCGGATTGGTCGATGCCAAGATGGACTTCGTGTACGGCGGAGACCTGCAAGGCAACGTCTGGCGGATCGACATGTCGACTTCGCCGCCGGCGCTGATGCACATGGCTACGCTGAAGGACGGCGCAGGCAATCCGCAGCCGATCAGCGTGCGGCCGGTGGTGACTAATCTCAACAACAACCGCGTCTACTACGTCGGGACCGGGCGTTATCTCGCCTCTACCGATCCGTCGGACACTTCGCAGCAGTCCATCTACGGGTTCAAGGACAAGGACGCTGACTACGGAACGAACATCCGCGCGGCGAACCTGGTGACGCAGACCCTCACCGCCGGATCGAGCCGAACGATCACGAACAATACCGTCAACTGGAGCACCCAGGACGGCTTCGTCATCGACCTCAATCCGGCAGGGGACAGTCCCGGCGAGCGCATCGTACTCGACCCGCGCCTCGAGCTCGGGACATTGGTATTCGCGAGCAATGTTCCGATCGTGGGGGGATGCATCCCAGGGGGAGACTCCTTCGTCTACAACCTGGATTTCAGCTCCGGAAGCTACGTTCCGGGAGCCGTGAGCAATATCGCCGCAGTGAGGCAAGGGGCATTCCTGGTCGGGTTCACGCCCATACAAACGATCGACGGGTCGATCCGTACGGTCAACACGGATTCTTCCGGCGGCCTGGGGACCGGCAGCGTCAACATCAACAAGAACCCCAAGGGGATATCGCGCTTCTCCTACCGCGAGCGCTGAGCGGAAGTCCCGCGCCGGGCGCCGAAAAAGCGCTCAGCGCGGCGCGGCGCGCAAAGCGAGCTCGCGCGGCAGTGTAAACACCACGCTCTCGTTCACGCCTTCGAGCTGGCGCACGCTGCCCGCGCCGAGCACCTTGAGCCGCGCGATCAGCTCGTTCACCAGCACCTCGGGGGCCGACGCCCCGGCAGTCACGCCGACCCGACGCTTTCCGGCGACCCACTCCGCCTTCAGCTGCTCGGCGCTGTCCACCATGTAGGCCTCGATGCCGCGGCCCTGAGCGACCTCGCGCAGCCGGTTGGAATTCGAGCTGTTGGGCGAGCCGACCACGATCACGACGTCGCATTGCGGCGCCATGACCTTGACCGCGTCCTGCCGGTTTTGCGTCGCATAGCAGATGTCGTCCCTCTTCGGACCCGTGATCGCGGGAAAGCGTGCTTTCAGCGCCTCCACGATCGCGGCGGCGTCATCCACCGAGAGCGTCGTCTGCGTCACGTAGGAGAGCTTTCCCGGATCGCGCACTTGCAGGCGCGCGACGTCGGCGGCGGTTTCCACGAGGACCATGCCTTCGGCGGCCTGGCCCATGGTCCCCTCGACCTCCGGATGGCCGCGGTGGCCGATCATGACGATTTCGCGGCCCGCCGCGCGCATCTTCGCGACTTCGACGTGCACCTTGGTGACGAGCGGACAGGTCGCGTCGAACACGCGCAGACCCCGCGCCTCAGCCTCGCCGCGCACGGCCTTCGAGACGCCGTGGGCGCTGAAGATCACGGTACTGCCCGAGGGAACCTCGCCAAGCGCCTCGACGAACACGGCGCCTTTGCTCTTCAAGTCCTCGACGACGTATTTGTTGTGCACGACCTCGTGGCGGACGTAGATCGGCGCGCCGTGGATCGCGAGCGCGCGCTCGACGATGCCGATCGCGCGCTCGACACCGGCGCAAAAACCGCGTGGGTTGGCGAGCAGGACTTCCATGAGGGCGTATTTTAGAGCTTTTGCGCGGCGCCGGCCGAACGCAGCCCGTCGAGGATCAGCAGTCCCGCGCCTACGGTGATCGCCGAATCGGCGAGATTGAAAGCCCAGAAATGCCAGCCGAAGGCGTGAAAATCGAGAAAATCCACCACATGGCCGAGGGCGACCCGATCCCAGAGGTTGCCGAGCGCACCGCCGAGCACCAAGGCAAGTCCCGCCGAGAAAAGGCGCTCGCTCGAATGCCTGGCGAGGAGGAACACGATGGCGGCGGTCGCAGCGACGGCGATCCCGATGAACAGCGCCCTTTGCCAACCGCCCGCGTCGGCGAGAAAGCTGAACGCCGCGCCGCGGTTGTGCGCGAGCACCAGATTGAAGAACGGCGCGATCTCGCGCACCTCGCCGTAGCGCAGGCTCGAGCTGATCGCGTACTTGCTCGCCTGGTCCGCCAGCGCGAGCAACGCGGCGAGCGCGAGCCACGGGGCGATGCGTTTCAGGCTCGCCGGAATCATGCGAATTGCCGGGGCTCGCCGGAACCGTAAAGGTTTTGCACGCAGCGCCCGCAGATCCCGGGGTGGTCCGGGTCGGCGCCCACGTCCGCGCGCCAGTGCCAGCAGCGCTCGCATTTCGGGTGCGGGCTCGGCGAAGTACGAATCGCTTCGTCGGCTTCGCTCTCAGCCCGGGCCACCGTCGCGCGCGAGGTGATGAGCACGAAGCGCAGATCGTCGCCCAGGCCTTTCAGCAGTTTCAGCTTCTCGCCGCTCGCGACGATCTCGACTTCGGCCTGCAGCGAGGAGCCTATCCTCCCCGCGGCGCGGTGATTCTCGAGGAGTTTCTGCACCTCCGAACGGATCTGGCGCAGGGCCCGCCATTTCCCGAGCAGCGCTTCCGCCCCGGAAACTTCGGGAAGCCGATAGTAGGTGTGCACGAAGACGGTGTCATCGCCCGGTTGAAACAGCCTCCAGGCTTCCTCGGCCGTGAAGCTCAGAACAGGTGCTATCAGCCGCAATACGCTTTGCGTGATGTGGTAAAGAGCATTTTGCGCCGAGCGACGCGCGGGCGAATCCTTCCCGCAGGTGTACAGCCGATCCTTGAGAACATCCAGATAGAACGCGCTGAGCTCCTCGGAGCAGAAATTCTGGAGCTTCGCCGCTGCCGGGTGAAATTCATAGCTATCGTAGTCCTCGAGGACGCTTTTCTGCATCTGGTGCGTCAGCGCCACGGCATAGCGGTCGATTTCGAGCCACTTCTCCACCGGGATCGCGTGCCGCTTCGGATCGAAATCTGAGATGTTCGCGAGCAGGAACCTCAGCGTATTGCGGATGCGGCGGTAGGACTCGACCACTCCCTTCAGGATCTCGTCGGAGATGAAAAGCTCGCCCGAGTAGTCGGTCGCCGCTACCCACAGGCGCAGGATCTCCGCGCCCAGCGTCTCGGAGACTTTCCGCGGAGCGATGACGTTGCCAAGCGACTTCGACATCTTGCGGCCTTCGCCGTCGACGACGAAACCATGCGTGAGCAGCGCATCGTAAGGCGCCCGGCCGTTCAACATGCACGACACGAGGAGCGAGGAATGGAACCAGCCGCGATGCTGATCCGAGCCCTCCAGGTAGAGGTCCGCCGGAAATTTCAGCTCCTTTGCGTGCGATCCTTTCAACACTGTCTGGTGCGTCAGCGCCACGGCATAGCGGTCGATTTCGAGCCACTTCTCCACCGGGATCGCGTGCCGCTTCGGATCGAAATCTGAGATGTTCGCGAGCAGGAACCTCAGCGTATTGCGGATGCGGCG
>DATHHZ010000333.1:0-3627 GCA_035316965.1 Burkholderiales bacterium
CCGACAGTTCTCGGATTCGCTGGGACGAGATTCATGAGCTCTTCTTGTATGGCCCGAATCCCAGATGCAGCGCCATCCAACTGGAACGAGGGCTGATTGAAGCTGTGATTACGGGCCGGTCACCCTTAGATGCAGGGGCACGCGTCCCTTGTCCGAGTCGATGATATAGAGCTGCACCTTGGGCAAGATCTTCTCCATGGCTTCCAGATACAGTCGTGTCCTGGTGACGTCCGGTACTTTTTCATACTCCTTCTGCTGCGCCAGAAAACGGCTGGTCTCGCCGACGGCATCGGCGACGCGCTGTTGCTTGTAAGCCTCCGCCTCGCTCAGCCGCATGCGCGCGTCGCCCCTTGCCTTGGGAATGAGGTTGCTCGCGTAGGCGCGGGCCTCGTTGATCACCTTCTCGCGGTCGGCCATTGCATCCGCCACGTCTTGGAAAGCCTGAACAACCGATCTGTCGAGAGTGATCGTCATGATGCTCGCGGATACGATGCGAATGCCGGTGTGGCGGAGATCAAGGAGCTCCTGCGCCTTGGCCTTGACCCGTTCCTGCAGCGCGACCCGCCCCCTGGTCAGCACCTCGTCGATGGGCATGCTGACGACCGTCTCGGTCAGCACTCCCTCGGCGATGGCCGCGACGAAAACTTGCGGCTCCTCGATCGCAAAAAGGAATTCCGCCGGATCGCGGATGACATATTGCAGAACGAGGGCAGCATTAACGATATTGGTGTCCCCGGTCAGCAGCTCCATACCGGACGGTGCGGCCGATTCCCCGGTCGGTATCGCAAATCCCACGCCGACTTTCATCACGCTCGTCGTCTTGACAACGTCCAGGCGATCGACGGGCCATGGGAGGCGGTAGTGCATGCCGGGACCGACCTCGGTCTCGACGGCACCGAACCGGCGCACTACCGCACGCTCGTCCGCCCCGACAACGTAGAATCCCGAGGCCAGATGAGCTCCAAGAAGGACAAGAATGCCAAGGATCAAATAGCGATAGCCAAGCCGGAGGCGCGCCGGTCCCGGCCGCGACCGCGGGTCGCCTCCGTGCGTCAGATCGTTCGCGGCTTGGGGTGCTCCCTGCCGCGCGTCGCCGCCCGGGCCTTGATCGTACGCGAATGTCACCGGACCTCCTCCTCTGGCTTTTTATTCAGGAGCAGATCGGTCGAAATTGCTCCGGGCGCCGGAGGGGACGGTCCGACCTGGACGGGTTGCGTGTCGAAATGCAGCATCCGCAGAACGTCGGCATCTGTCGGGAGGAAGAGAGTCGTCTTGTCGTCGAGGAACTTGTCGTAGGCCCGCAAGGTTCGCAGGAACTGGTAGAAACCCGGATCCTGCTCGAAAGCTGCAGCGTAGGTGCGCGACGCCTCGGCGTCGGCCTCGGCCTTGATGCGCTCGGCCTGTCCGGCAGCCTCCGAGTCGATGCGGATTTTCTCGTGGTCAGCCTCGGCGATGATCCTCTTCGCCTCCAACTCGCCCGCGGAGCGGTTCTCCTTGGCGATCTTGGCCCGCTCGGCCTTCATGCGTTCGAAGACATGCTCCCGGTTCAGTTCCGGCAGGTGGAGGCGGCGGATGTCGACGCTGACCACATCGATGCCATAGGCAGTTCGGGCGAACTCTGCGACGCGGCGAACGACTTCCGCGGCCATGGTCTGGTAGTTGCTGCTTGCCGGGTCGGTGGAGATGAGAACTGACGCCGGATACCGCCCCACGACGGCGCCGATCTCCGCCAGGATGATGTCGGAGAGACGCTGCTCGCCCGCAGGCGGGGTCGCGACCGCGGCGAGAAAGCGGACCGGGTCGGCGATCCGCCACGTCACGAGGCTGTCAACGCCGAGGTTCTTCTTGTCGATCGTCAGATACTCTGAAAGCGCCGGCCGAAAGAACAGGATGCGCTTGTCCAGCCGCACAACGCGGTCGAACGGGGCAACGACGTGGAGGCCAGGCTCAGCGAGGACGCGGACCACCCGCCCGAACCGCGTGACAAGTCCATATTCGGTGATGTCCAGGGCCAGGAACGAGGAAACAAGCGCCCAGACTGCGAACGCCGCCAGCAGTGTCGGCAGGGTCCGCCGAAGCACGATGTTCGATCGTTTGTTCGCCGTCGTGGCTTGCTCTGTCATTCTCGATTGCCGCCGCTGTCAGATCCTGTCCGTTTGACCAAAAGTCCTCGTCATCCAGCTCCCGCCCGATCGGCTCCTTCCGCGAGGCTCGTGATCCGCGCGAAACCGGCCTCGCTACTTGATTTGTCCCGAGCCAAAGGGCTGCACGAGCCACATGTCGAAGTCTTTCACGTCGCCGCTGCCGGGCCGCACAAATTTACGCATGCCCGGCAGCACGTCTTCGAGCGTTTCAAGCTGCAATCGGAATTTTGTAAGCCCAGGAGCGTGCTCGTAGGCTTCGAGCCGCAGCACGAAAGCGTTCGCGTCAGCCTGCGCGCCCGCGATCCGCTGCTCCTTGAAGGCCAGCGCCCCCTCAGTCATCGCGGCGGCTTCGCCTTTCGCCTGGTTGACCTTCTCAACCGCGAACACGTTCGCCAGGTTGATCGTACGCAGCTTATCCTCGAGCGAGCTGGCGACGTCTCGGAAGGCGTCGTGGACCTGGTCTGGAGGGTGGTCGTAAAGCAGGCTGACGGAAAGCACCTCGATTCCGGCCTGGTAGCTGTCCAACATCGCCTGGGCGGCCGCACGCGTCTCGCGTTCGATCTCCTCGCGCGCTGTGGTGTAGACCGCATCGATGGCGCGGGTCGCGACCGCACCCCGGAGCGCTGCCAGGATCGTGCTGCGCACGAGTGCCTCAGGTTCGGCGAGGTGATAGGCGAACGCCAGCGCGTCGTTGACCCGGTACTGGGCCGTGGACCTCAGGTCTATGAGGTTGCTGTCGCCGGTGAGCAGAAAGGAGTCGCCGGGCGCCGTCTCCTTCTGGAACCAGACGCCGCTCGCCTGCTGCGGCGCTGGGTTTGATCCAAAGGCCAGCCGGCTGCGAAGCTGCGCGCGCGTTGCCTCCTCCCGGGACAGCTCCGGTGGAAGTCCGAACTCGAGCCGCTGCGCCAGATTCTGCGCGATCAGACGATGGTTCTCGAACGGCCAGGGCCATCTGAAGTGCAGCCCAGGCTCGAGATCCGATGCCAGGATCCGGCCGAACCGCAGTCTCATGCCGACCTCGCCGGGCCCGACAGTGAAGAGGCCGCTCCCGAGCCAGAGGACCGCCGCGCCGGCGGCGGCAGCGAACCCAAGACCGCGCGGGGTAACGGCGATTCCGGTCAGCTGCGCGGCTCGGTCGCGGAGCCAGACCCATTCGTTTGGAACGTGCGTCCGGCGCATGCTAAGGATCAGCAGGCCGGTGAGCAGCACGGCGCCAGCTTCCTTGACGAGGTCCGGCACGAATCCGGCGGACGTCCCGAATGTCGCGCGTGGGTCGAACCCCCAGGCGTGGTAAATCGCATTGAGGGCGAAACCCGCAGCGAGCGTCATGATGACGACCGCGACCAGATAGGCAGCCACGGCGTGGCGGCCCAGGACCTTCAGCAGCACGACGAGGCTGCCGATGTTCGTGGCCGGCCCGGCGAGAAGGAAAACGAGAACGGCGCCTGGGCTCAAGCCTTTGAGAGCCAGCGCGGCCGCCATG